>NZ_JBICJM010000013.1:0-146022 GCF_043103065.1 Vibrio sp. YQ_11
AGCCCGCACATCGGCGGGCTGTTTCGCATCAATTTCAAATGTCAGAGCTTAAACTCGGAACTGGCTGACTTGCTGATCCAATCTCTGAGTTTGTTGTGACAGCATCGCAAGTGATTGCTGAGCCTGCGTGACGATATCAACAATCGAAGTACTGCTGTCTGCAATACCCTGAACGTTGGTATTCACTTCATCGCTCACTGTACTTTGTTGACTCGCTGCAGTTGCAATGTGCGTGTTCATCTCATTCATGCGTGAAATTGCATTGAGAATTTCAGCCAGAGATTCGCTTGCTCGCCCAGCAGATTGAATGGTCTCTTCACTGCTGTTTTGGCTACCACGCATCACTTCTACAGCTTGCCCTGCTCCAGACTGAAGCTTTTCAATCATAGCTTGGATTTCACCCGTACTTTGCTGCGTACGACTTGCAAGAGAGCGTACCTCGTCAGCAACCACAGCAAAACCACGACCTTGCTCACCCGCTCGCGCCGCTTCAATCGCCGCATTCAGTGCAAGTAAGTTAGTTTGTTCTGCAATGCCGCGAATTACATCTAATACAGAGGCAATATCGCTCACATCATTATCTAGCGTATTGATCACATGGCTTGCGCTTTCGATCTCTCCAGCCAAGTCACGAATCGAGCCGACCGTTTGCTCCAAAATCACATTGGTATTAGAAAGCTCATCATTCGCGGTTTGGCTTGCAACTGCTGCTTCATTTGCACTCTCGCTCACATTGCGGCTAGTCACTTGCATTTCATGCACTGCTGCAGCAACTGCTTCGCTATCGCGCTGTTGAGATACTGTCGAATCTGCAATCGTCGCGGTGAGCGAGCTTAAGTTTGCCATCTCTTGACGAAGCGTGTTTGAGCTATCAATCACCTGTGACACGGTCGCTTGAATTTTAGAAACAAACTCGTTAAATGCCTTCGCCAGCTGACCGATTTCATCTTGCGTGTTAATTTGGATTCGTTGGCTAAGATCACCATCACCCGAAGCGATTTGCGCCATTGCGTCTTTGATGTCGTTTAATGGTTTAAGTACTGTGCGTAGCAGCAGGAACACCATGCCAAGCGCCGCTAAGATCACAACGATGATACCCATTTCTAAAATCGATTCTGCTCGTGCAGTCGCCGCTGAAATGTCTGACTTCAACTCACCTTGCTTATCTTCGATAGCACTTTTCACGACATTGAGCTGGGCTCGAACATCAACAAATTGCTCCTCAAACGTGTTCTTGTGCTCGTTGTAGTAGCTTAGCCATTGAGATTGAGGCTTGCTCAACATCACTTCGTAACTTTGTAGCCACTTTTGACCTAAAGTCACCAGTTTTTGTACATCAGCACCGTGTGATGCAGGCATCACTCCCGCACGCGATAGCTCAATCACTTTTTCCATACGCGGTAACGCTTTGTAAGCATTGTCTTTGTACTCGTTAATGTGATGATCAATATCTGCTTGTGTTTCTGCTAAGGCAATACCTTGAACAGCAGAAGTCGCTTGGTAGAGATCGCGGTACGCATCTTCAATCGTGAACAGGTTTGGTACGATCTGTTCATTTAAGGTGTCGCTTAATTCAGATTGCTTGCTCGTTGTCATAACATTTAATACTGAGCTCACGGTGAACAATCCAATTATCAAAGATAGAGGAATCACTATCTTTTGTTTGATTGTAAAGTTTTGGAACATGAATAGATTCCCTTAATATATATGTACAATTCGTTCACTATCATATCAAAAAAATGGACTATTCAACTGATTAACTAGATCAACTTTAGCTAATATTTTTTGTCTTTTTGATAACGGTTTTGTTTTCAACAATTAATTGATTTATAGGAAATTTTCTTTAACCGAGGCAAATCACAAGAATGATAAAAAATAAATGATTCACGACGTAAAAAGTGTAACAAAATAGTACTTAAGTTGATTTCAACGTAGCCTGATTTTATTCATATTTTCCTTAGAATCACACCAAACAGTGAATGACGTTAGGCAGATGATCTATTTATGTTTAAAGCTTACAGCAACAAATAAATTGAAATAGATGGATATAAATAGGCTTTTCGAGAAGAATAAGGAAAGGAAGAAGAAAATACGAATTGATAAAACGAAAAAGCCCCAGCTGATCTGCTAGGGCTTCGAATGTGGCGGTGAGTGAGAGATTCGAACTCTCGATACGTAAAGCTACGCTTTCACCATCACCTAACGGCGATGTGCCGTATATAGGTCAATGACTTATCTGCACTGAGAAAACAAAACTAGCACGCTAGTGTATGTAGTTGTGTGGGCTCATTTTATCGCAAAAACATACATTGTGCTGACTTTTTTAATCCCAACTTCACTTAGACTCTCTACTCCATCCTAGTAAACGTCTGGATGGTACTGTCTTTCACATATGGAATTGTGGATACACATAGATGCATGCTGAAAAGGTTTGGAGCAATCCATAGTTTCCTTAATCACGAGGAACTATAGTTTATGCCTAGAAATCAATTTTCTATCACTAAACAAATCATTGAAGCCAATCTAAAAAAGTCACACAAATCAACAACCACTGAAATTATGGTGTTAGTTGCTCTCTCTAGCTATTTGAGCGATAAAAGGGGGATTAATGTGTTCACTTGCTATCCAAGTCAAAAAACTCTCGCTGACAATGCAGGTTGCTCAACAGTTGCAGTTAACCGCGCGTTGAAAAAGTTCGAAGAACTAGGGTTTATAAAGAGCAAGTATAGAACCACGCCACAAGGTGGCTCTACTTCAAAACTTTATACATGGCTTGGGATTCCAAGACCTAAGGAAGAGGAGGCAGAAAATTCTAGCCCTACAAATGGAGCTAGTGACACTGTAAGTTTGGAATCACAAACGGATGATGGTTCAGAAACCAATGATTCAGAAACTCTAGCTGGTTTAAATGCTGATGTAGTTCAACCACCGAGAGAGCAAGATCAAACAACCAGTGATTGGTGGCATGATTTTGTACAAGAAGAATTAGAAGTTGAAGAATCACCGTTCTAAGATTGCCTCTTCGGAGGCTTTCTTTCTCTGTGTTATCCCCCTTATAAACACATGTTCCCCCCCCTATAAACTGGCTTTCCTATCCCCATATACTCAGTTTAGACAAACATACTAAGGAACATACTATCTATCCTACTATTTATCATACTAAATACTTAAGCTAGACACTGAAAGAAAGGTGATAGATGGAAAATAGGTACCCTCTTTCCCCCTTTCAGTGAATCCTTACCCTCTCAGTGGATAGGCATAATAAACGGACAAATTCTCTATTCATACATGCATCCAAATCACTTTGCCACAAAGTAAAAACGTTTCTCAGTGTAAGCCTGCAATTCATGCATCACTTTTTCTAAATAAACTTGTACAGTCTCACAGACATTTTCGTTTCTTATAATATAAGGAGACTCATATATCAAAGAATCGTTACCCCTTTCATCAGCTTCAATCCTACAAATGCTGGGAGACGCACTGAAGTTCATATGACAAAAGATTTTTATGTAGCTTTGGGGCATCGATTTAGGCTCATTGCTAAACAACGCCGATAGAAACCCTGCGTTTTTCTTCAGCTCATCATACTCTGTATAACCTTGGATCTGAATAGTAGCATAAGGCTCTTTAGAACGATTCATTTGACTACAATGTTCACAGCTCAAGTCTTCAGCTTCTATCGTTTTGTATATAGGGATATACGCACTCACTAGCTCACTTCCACCTATAAACATTACATTACTGCCGCATTCAAAGCTTATCTTATGCCCATAGGGCGTCCTAATGGGTAATTCCGGTGCGTAAGGCTCATGAAACATAAACCAATCCAGATTGCTATCAATTAACTTTTTGCCTTCCACATTAACTCCAATACCCAAAAAAAATTAGTACCCAAACAACACCGAGGCACTTAGGTATCAAAGCCAATTCAAAAGCGCAATCTGGAACTAAAATTTCAGAAAAAACCTACGGAAACCATATCTAAAGCCTTGAGTTTGTTGTTATAAGAAAAACCAGATAAATAAATTTTACCTGTAGTTAACTTACCTACACTATGCCCCATCAGTGAACCTATCAGCTCCTCTTTCACTCCTGCATTAAAAAGCTCTGTAACCACGTAGTGACGTAGAGAGTGAAATGATACACCTTTGATATGTAATGACTTTAGAAGCTCTGAGAAGTACTTACTAGGCTTTCCTGCATAACCATTCTGCTTACTGTACGGAAGATTGAACAAGTGCTCGTTCTTTCCTTTACCTACTATCAATTCATTTAGTAAATTCAGTAAAGGGATAGTAACGGGCAAGACTCGCTTACTCGATGAATTCTTAAGTTTTTTATCATCATGATCATCATTTATGCTCAATGTTGGTTCATCTCCCAATTGAACATCACATACCCTCAACTGGGCTATTTCATTGAGCCTACAGCCTGTTAGAGCCGCTATACGAGGAAGGTAATACTTCCACTCATCTTTGCTCTTTTTATAGCTCTGCGTGGCTCTCAAAAGCTCTCCTAGCTCTTGCTTGGTTATAGCTCTCTTAGGTCTTACTGGTGTCTTTTCGACTGCTACTTTAAACCAATCTTGTTCTACTTTATGACCAACTCTCCCGAAACAACTAGACAGCAATCTAAGCTTCTTCTTCATAGTAGTAAGGCTACAAGTTTGGGTTTTCTTCCATTGCTCAATGTGTGACTGTCTGACACTGTCTAGCGTCGTTGATGGGCTTATAGAGCTAACAAAGCTATTCCAACAGTTTCTGTATTCTGTTTGGCTTTTGATACTAAGGTCTGTTAAGTGATTTGAGATATCAATGCTATAAAGAAGAGTTTTCTTTGACTGCGAGCCTTTGAAATCACTGTAGATTGACTTGATGTCTTCTAAAGTTGGTTGGGTAATTTGCTGTATGCGAATTGCTATTTCTGACGCGAGCTTAACCGCTTGGAGGTAGTCTCTTGTTTTTAGACTCAATGTAGGCTGGTGGTGCTTACCATTAACTCTAAGATTCCAGCGGAACGCAAAAACACCCGTCCTACTGGTAATAAGGTAAAGTGATTTTCTAGAAGATAGCCTTTGGTTAGATAACATGTGTTAGCTCCAGTGTGGGCTAGCGTTATCTCAATAAGCCTTTAATAAGAAAAAAGGCCTGATAAATCAGACCTTTAGAATGTGGCGGTGAGTGAGAGATTCGAACTCTCGATACGTTGCCGTATACACACTTTCCAGGCGTGCTCCTTCAGCCACTCGGACAACTCACCGAATCAAATTGTGGTTAGCATTCTTCGCTAACGAGGCGCTAATTTAATGATTATGAGCCTCATGGTCAAGGCTAAACCGTAAAAAAAGCCTTCTTTTACACTCGTTTGCTCACTAAGTAACTAAATTGAACAAAACAGTGTCAATCAAACGCCTTGATGATAACCCGGAACGCGAAACCAACGACGGCACATATCCAAAAAGTAGCCGTATAATACGCCCATTCCACAAGAAACCACAGCATTGCTCGCAACTGCCGTAACAATTTGATCATACGATGCACCAACGGCTAAAAGAATGCCGGCGTACACAGGTGATTGGAAAAGCACATACGATACAAGATCAGACACATTTTTCATGAAAGAAGAAGGTGAAAGTTTGTTACCTTGGCGCAAAACCCAATCACGGAACATGCCATAAGGCCAAGCAATCGCGATATTTACTGGTATAGACAACGTGCGTGATGCCAGAGACTGCTCAAACGTCATTCCTGAAATCAAAATCTCGATAATCATCCCTGTAATAAAGCAAAAAACAACCATAGCAAAAGTATCCGCGGCGGCATGACGAATACAAAATGGTCCACGAGACTTCATTTACAACCCCTAAAATCAAACACTGCAATTAATAAAGAACTAAATATGATTAACTGCCACACAACTTAATTACCAGTTAATGACACTATTAAATCACAACATTTGTAGATTATGTCTCCATATTTAAAATGAAGTTGTAAATTAATAACCAACTTTAGAAACAAAAGTAGTTTTTTTCACCGTTTTAGAGAAAAAACAGGATTTTAAGGGTAAAAAAGGCACAAAAATATGGAAATGGCTTACTTTTAAGAGGGTTGAAAATGAGTAGCTGGTATAGAATTGGAACAAAATTTGGTTTTATTACACCAATTGCAAACGCTTATGCTACCTAGATGTAAAAAATCAGAGTATAAATGACGGCACAAAGCGCTACTGATATGGTAAAAATACGCTGAAGTTCAGGAAGTGCCAAAAGAGCGGCGAAGAAAACAAATGGACTGCTTTTTTACCTGTATATTACGGCGTAGCAAGTAACATAGTTAATGTGTCTATATCTTCCTGATCGGGTGGAGATTGACGCAGTAGATCGCGTTTAATCCTAGTGATAACCTCCGACAATACCTCATCTGTATTAGGTTGAAGGCTATCCATTATAGCAAGTAGCGCATCAAGAGCGTCTCCGAGATTGCCATTATCTAGAGCGACATAAAAGCTAATCAGCAAAGAATCGGTTCCCAACACTTCTAATGCTTGTTGATTTTGCTTGGTTTGATATTGATACAGCAAATCGGCATGTCGATACAAGGCATCATCCAGTTCGGACTCCACTATTGGTTTAGCAATGATATGGTCAGCGCCTACGCCTAACATGCGCTCTTGGGTCTCTTTGAACACATCTGCAGTACAACCAAATATCAGTACCGACTTCGCAGCGCTGCTCATGGAGCGAATTGCTGAGATTGCCCCAACTCCATCAAGGACAGGCATATGGTTGTCCATCAATATTAAATCGAACGGCTCTACAGCTATTTTATTTACCGCTAGCTGTCCATTTTCAACACTTGAGCATTCAAAGCCCTTTGCTCTTAAGAAGGTTTCCATAATGATGGCGTTGGTTCGATTGTCCTCTACTATCAAGGCCTTCAAACCATTGCAATTGAGCTTGTGCCTATGTCCTGATTCCACTTTCCCCGGTTCGCAAGGAGAGATCTCCATTTCAACTGTGAATGTGGTGCCGATATTTTCTTGGCTTTGCACAGTCACATGACCGCCCATGTGCTCGGCGATCTCTTTAACAATTGCAAGGCCAAGGCCAGTCCCGCCGAAGCGCCTTGTGGTTGATGATTCTGCTTGCTCAAATGGGCGAAATATTCGTTTGTGCGCCTCTTTAGATATCCCTATTCCCGTGTCTTTTATCGCGATAACCAACACAGTTTTGTCATAGTGAGTTTGCTCACTCAGCGTCACTTCAACAATGCCTCTGTCAGTAAACTTCACGGCGTTATTGAGTAAATTAAACAACACTTGACGAAGGCGCGCTTTGTCGTTGTCATACCAGCGCCCAACTGGGACTAACGACGTCACCTTAAACTGCAATCCTTTCTCTGCACACAAGGTATGATAAACGCTTTTTATACTGCCGATGATCGATTCTATGGGAAATGGCGAGTTCGAAAACTCTACATGTCCCTGCTCTATCTTGGAGTAATCAAGAATCTCGTTCAGGAGCGTCATCATGTGATCACCAGAATCGTATAATGTACTGAGATGTTTTCTTTGTTCGTCCGTTAACGGCGTTTTGAGCAGGATTTGAGCGGTGCCGAGTACCCCATTCATCGGCGTACGGATTTCATGCGACAAAGTGGCAAGAAAAGCAGTTTTGGCATTTGTCGATGCTTGAGCTTTTACTCTCTCTTGTTCGAGGTAAATGGTCTTCTCGTTGAATTTGGTAATGAGATGACCGATTTCGTCCTCACTTCCGTAATCGATATCAATGATCCCGCCCGTTTTGGAATCATCAATTTTTGTAGCGATTCGTACGATGGGTTCGACAATGTATCGGTTAAGTAAATAGTACCCAACGAGAACGCATAGCAATAAGAATGGGATGATGCCGCCTTCAACACTCATGACTTGCTCGAACACTTGATCCGCCACTTTCGCCTTAGCATTGACAACTTCTAGCTTCCAATGAAATTCACCAAAATCGAGTTTACTAATGTACATTTGTTTGGTGATTTGAAAGTTGTGTTCGATGATGACATTCGAGTTAGCATCTCGAATGACCACACCCAAAGAGTATTGGTTGGTGTGCTCACGAATGAACTGGAATAAGGCCTCCAAAGAAAGGTCGACCGTCGCAACGCCTGCAAACTCTCCATTTTTATAATACGGCGCAGAGGCGGTAATCATTTGAACTTGAGTGAAAGTATCAATATACACCGCAGACCAACTCACCGTGCCTGACGGTCGTTCAGCGGCTGCGCGATACCACGGCTCATTGTCATAACCGCCAGATTCTGGATTGTTGTATGAATGAATCTGATCGATGTTCCCCTCACTGTTCTTGTTAAAGAACAAACTGGTAAACCGCCATCGTTCTTCTTTGAGTTCTGGTTTGGGCCACAATCCACCGCTGACAATGATCTCATCGCTTAATCTTAAAATCTGAGGGATGGTCGATTTAAGGGAATCGCTTTGGTTTGAGCTTTGCGCAAGCCCAACTAAGCTATTCAACACGCCCGTGGATGTGATGAGCGGCTCTTTTATCTGGGAAGCAAGCAGTTGGGTACGTAAGTCGAGATTTCTTTCTAGTTTGTCACGGACAGGTGGCTCAACCACCAAGTACACCACCGACCCTATCGTAGCGATAAAAAAACACAGATACAGTGTGAGAGCGAGAATGCTTTTTTTTCTAAGTGACGAACGAATTTCCATATCTGTAGACGAATCATTCCCTAATATCGATTTATCACTGATTGATTGGTAAGATGAGCGCAACCAATCAGCCCATTAACAAATGGTATTCTATTTTGAAACTACAAGACATGCTTTCTCTTCCAGAACTTGATGGAAAACTACTAAACCTAGCGAAAACTCAAGGCTTTGTAACCGCGATGGCATCAGCGCCAAACGTGTTGAACCCTCAAGAGTGGCTGCCATTCTTATGGGGCGGCGAAGAGACAGCACCTTTCTCAGATGGTGAACAACTAGAACTGTACATTGATGAAATTGTACAAATGTGGAACCAAACTCGACCAGCTTTGCTAGAAGGTTCTTGGCAATGGCCTGAAGGTTGTACTCTCGATGAGCAAGACATTGTCTCAGCAAGTACTCGTGATTTCTGTGAAGGTGTACTTCAAGGTTGGCAACTGACACGTGATGATTGGGAAACGTTAATGCCAGAAGACAGCGAAGACAGTGCCCTATTGGGTGGAGTGCTGCTCTCTCTTACCATGTTGTACGATCCAGAAACCACCATTGCAACGCTTGCAGAGCAAGGCATGGAAGGCTTAGAGCAATTTGAAGAGATCTTCAATGCTATACCTGTGATGCTATGTGGTCTTACTCAACGCGGTGTTGCGTTGGCTGAAGAGCAATAAAATAACGTAATCGTTGATCATTGAAATTGAACATCTGATATGAAAAAGCTCTCCGAATGGAGAGCTTTTTCATTACGTCAAAATCACATGTGGAATGTAGCGCGCCATATCTTGTGTCACTAGGCTACTATCTTCACGAATCGAAATACCCGCCGCTCTATCATTGACGAGCCAACTACCGATTAACGTATGGTTCTGCCCAAACTTAGGCAACGGATGATATTTCTGAACGATATTGAACTTCGATTCATAAGGCCCCGGCGTTTTCACCAAGCGCTTTCCATCTTTGACGATCTCAATATTCGCCCCCTCCCGTGAGAATAACGGTTTGATGACATAATCGTTCAAACAACTCGCTTTTGGGTCATTAGCAAAATAGGCAGGCAAAAGATTGGGATGATTTGGAAAGCGTTCCCACAACAATGGCAAAAGTGCTTTATTGGATAAAATCGATTTCCACATGGGTTCTAGCCAGTTGACATTTGCAGTCGCTAAGTATTTCGCGTATTCCTCTTCAAACATGAATTCCCAAGGATAAAGTTTGAACATCCAACGAATGGCTCGTTCGTCCACATCCACAAATTTTCCGTCTTCCGTTACACCAATATCTTCGACGTGCACAAAAGCTGTCGCTAGCCCCGCCTCGCGCGCGCAGTCTTCTAAATACTGTACCGTCGCTTTATCTTCTTCTGTGTACTTGCAACAGCTAAAGTGGAGAGTCTGTCCCGGTTGATATTTGGCTATCTCCGCAAAACGCTCAATCAGAAAGTCTTGAAGAATATTGAATTGATCCGCAGCTTGATGAATTCGACCTTTGTTAACTACATCTTCCAGCCACACCCATTGCCAAAAACCCGTTTCAAACAAACTTGTCGGTGTATCGGCATTGTTTTCGAGTAGCTTTGCTGGTGATGTTCCGTTATACGCAAAATCCAAACGAGAATAGAGTGAAGGCTCTTTTCGTTGCCACGAAGACGCGACCTGTTCCCACATCAACTCAGGAATCGCACATTTCGTCAGTAGTTGCTCACAGCGAACCACCTCATCCACAATAGACAAGCACATCTGATGCAGTTCTTCAGTGGGAGATTCTAGGTCGTGCTCGATTTGCTCCAGCGTAAATTGGTAGTAAGCACTCTCATCCCAATACGGTTGCCCATACATAGAATGAAAACCAAAACCAAACTGGCGTGCTAATTCACGCCAGTTTTCTCGTTCTTGTATCTCTCGTCGAAACATAATCAACCGCCACGACTGACCGAAACCGCTTTCCCGAATCCACCTCGAGACATGGCTCTTCCAATGGTTCCGCCCCCAAGTTTGTTTAAGTTACTGGTCGCGACTTTGGTCGACTGGTTACGATAGGAGCCAAAAAACTGGCCTGCACCGTTATAAAATTTGGACTTATAGCGGTACATCGGTTCCGAATAATAACTCTTGTTGTAACCTTTCAAATCATTAACTGAACGACTATAGAAAAAGCCGCCAAAATGAGGGACATAAGCACGAGAGCTTGAGCTGTAGTAACAATCGTCTTCGTAAAAGTCGTTTTCACATTCGAATTCATTGTTATAACGAGGAGCATTTCGTTCAGCACGAGCCAATGCCTCTTGGTAAGCAATATCACACTGCTCACTAAACTCTGGCGAGTTGGATTTACATTCATCGGCGTCAGAAAAAATGTAGCCTTCAGTCTTTGATTCTTGGGTCGCAAGGAAGAAAATTCCGCCAAATGCCGCGAACGGTATGATTTTTCCAAGCTTTAAGCTTTTATCCATGGATGAACGTTTAACGTTGGAACTGCGCTTCATCGTTCCTCCTAGTACGTCATACAAGCAGCATTCAACATGCCGACCGATATAGAAACCGCCGCAAGTACAATACCTGCAGGCAGCTCATCTTTTTCGATGCGCTCAGTAACTCTTGGCAGCAAAATGAAACGCACGATGGCAAATGCGATGATTTGCGCAAGCATGGCAACAACGCCCCAAACCATAAAGTCGACAATGTTGACTGAGTTTTTTGCCGCACCCGAAATCGCAATACAATAACCCAGAAAAGCGCCACTCAACGCCACTGCGGCTGCGGTATTTTGCTTTTCCTTGATCAGATGCCATTCATCATAAGGCGTAAGCTTGACGTAGATGAACTTAAACGCCAAAACAAAAATAATGGATACTGAGAAGTAGAGTAAAAAGTTTGGAAAACCTGCTAACAGGCCGGCAATCATGTGCATTATTGTTCCTTGTTCATTTCTTTCCATGCAAAATCATCAATACGTTCATCTGCAATGTAAAACAGCTTGGTACCCGGTGGCACTTCCGCATCTAAATCTGGGTTGAGTTGGATACCGTTGCCGATATCAAACGCAATCAATGTCGCGTGGTGACGCTTTTTGATAAAGCCAAAGATGCTCTCAATGGTGGTGATAGGTTGATTCTCAGGATAAATGACTGAGTACTGTGTCATCCCACGGGTGGATGCCAGTAATTCTTGGTGCAAGGCACTAGAGCCAGGGTCTACTGCCGCTTTCGCCAACATTTCTGCTCCAACGGCAGGAATGCACTCTGCTTTAGGGCAATGCTGACTGAGCAATCGACCTAAGGCGTCGTCTTTAAAATAAGCCAGCAAGTGTGCGTCAGGATTCACAGAGGCACAATAAAGCGCAGCGGAGAGCGTAATGTCATCCGAAAGATTATCAACAATGATACAACTCGCATCAGTAATGTTGGCGTTCTTCATTTCCTGAGCGTCGGTATAACTGGTCACTTTGATAAAATGAATCTCACCCGGCAATGGGTTTTCAATATCAGAGCGACTACACAACACGATAGGGCGCTTGCCTTCTTCTTCGTGTTGCAACATACGAATCAAGTGCATTGTTCTCGCCCCGTTCCACCCAAGCAATACGATATGATTTTCCACTCTCACTCTCCGTTTACCCAAAATACCCGCTCGCCAATAATCGATTGCAGAACCAGCGACACGCCCCAGTAATGCAGCAAACAAACTCAAGCCACCGGGAATAACAAACAACACAACAACCCACTTCCCTAAGTCTGTGACCGGAGAGTGATCTCCATAGCCCACCGTACTAGCGGTGACCATGAGGTAATAAATGAAGTTGGAGAAGTTGTCCGTTAGCGCTTTTTCACCCGCAAGAGCCAAAAGCCCCCACGATAAACTGATGTACAAAATACTAATAACAAGAAGGTTTCGGTTGCTTAATTTAAATAGGTGCGAACTAAGCCACTTTTTAACTACTAGCCACACAGCCATAAATATCCGGTCCCTGCATTTACAAAATCAATCAATATTAAACCATTGATAATCAAAAACAAAAAAACCAGCCATATTCGGCTGGTTTTTTGGGATTTATCTTAATAAATAGAAGTGATTACGCGTTACCTTTCACTTGCATATTTAGCTGCTCGGCAAAGTCTAGCATGCGGTTCAGTGGAATAAGAGACTTCACTCGTAGCGCTTCATCTACGAAGATTTCGTGCTCTTCTCCACCTTCACTAAGCGCTTTTTCAATCGCTTTCAAACCGTTCATTGCCATCCAAGGACAGTGTGCACAGCTGCGACAAGTCGCGCCAGCACCAGCAGTAGGCGCTTCGATCAGTTCTTTTTCTGGCACCAGTTGTTGCATCTTAAAGAAGATGCCTTTATCCGTTGCCACGATCATTTGTTGGTGAGGGAGTTCTTTCGCCGCCTTGATAAGCTGACTTGTAGAGCCGACAGCATCAGCCAATTCCACCACACTTGCTGGTGACTCTGGATGAACAAGAATCGCAGCATCTGGGTAAACACTCTTCATCTTGCGAAGTGCATCAGCAGAAAATTCATCATGCACTACACACTCACCTTGCCAAAGCAGCATATCTGCGCCCGTTTTATTGGCAATGTATGAACCCAAATGACGGTCTGGTCCCCAAATAATTGGCTTATCTTCAGCGTCTAAATGTTCCACGATTTCAAGCGCGATGCTTGATGTGACCACCCAGTCAGCACGAGCTTTCACTGCCGCAGAAGTGTTTGCGTAGACAACAACCGTATGATCTGGGTGTGCATCACAGAATTCACTGAATTTATCCGCCGGACAACCTAGATCAAGTGAACATTCCGCTTCCAGCGTTGGCATTAGAATTCGTTTTTCTGGTGTCAGAATTTTAGCCGACTCACCCATAAAACGTACGCCTGCAATAATCAGTGTGCTTGCTGGGTGGCGGTTACCAAACTTAGCCATTTCTAGTGAATCACCAACAAAACCACCTGTTTCTTCCGCTAGTGCTTGAATTTCAGGATCGGTGTAGTAATGCGCGATCAGTACTGCATCTTTTTGTTTTAGCAGCTCTTTGATGCTCGCGATATAAGACGATTTTTCTTCTTCGCTTAACGGAATTGGTTTTGGTGGGAATGGGTAAACAGTGTCGATTTTATCTAATATGTGGCTCATTGCTCTTGCTCTACGCAACTTCCTTTAATCCGCGTATTGTAACCTCGATAATTTTCAAAAACCAACCTGTAACTAGAATTTCTAGCGGTCTAGACGTATATATTTGTTGCATGTGGCATTTTATTATACATGGCAATTTTGTAAGAAATTAAAAAAGCAGAAGGCATCTAAAAAGAAAAAGGAAGCCGAAGCTTCCTTTTTAGAATGGTGTTTATTTCAGCTTTGAGCCAGCCAGTTTAGCCGACGCACTACCTGGGTATTCATCGACAACTTGTTGGTAGTATTTTTTCGCTTGAGCGGCATTGTTATTACGCTCTGCGATTTCGCCTAACTTAAGCAAGGCGTCAGCTCGTTTGTTAGAGTCTTTATAAGACACTACCGCAGCAAAGCTTTTAACCGCGTCTTTATCCTGTTTCTTAGCGAAGTACAATTGGCCTAACCAATAGTGTGAATTCGCTGAGTATGTGGAATCAGGATAGTCTTTCTGGAACTGCTGGAACGCAGCAATTGCACCGGTGTAGTCACGCTTTTTAAGGATTAAGTCAACCGCATTTTGGTATGCCGTTTGCTCATCAACATTTGGCGTGTATTTACCACTAGTTTCTGTTGGTTTGGTTTCTTTTACCGGTGCCGACTTCATCTCACCGCGAATACGGTCAAGCTCAACAAACAACTCACGTTGACGCTGCAACATTTGCTGCATTTCGTAGCTATTGCGCTCTAATTGACCACGCAAATCACTGATCTCTTGTGACATTTGGTCAATCTGCTCTTGCATTTGGAGCTGAACACGGTTGCGATTTTGTAGTAGACGCTCTAATCGCTCGACTTCCGTTTCAGATGAACGGCTCTTAGAGACTGAGGATGTGCTGTTGAGATCGGATACTGGAGCTGGTGCAGCGAACGCGAAGTTCGCTGCACTTGCCAGTAACGTAAGCGCAACAGCGCGCTTAGTGTTACTGAACATGAGGATTTCCTCGAATTAGTATACTAGAACCGCGCGACGGTTTTTAGCGTACACTTCATCTGATTGACCTAGAAGAAGTGGCTTCTCTTCACCGTAGCTAACGATTGAGATTTGATCTGCTTGTACACCTAGCGCTTGTAGGTAGTTAGCAACTGCTTGAGCACGACGCTCGCCTAGAGCGATGTTGTACTCAGGAGTACCGCGCTCATCTGCGTGGCCTTCAATCGTTACTTTTAGAGCAGGGTTCTTGCTTAGGTAAGAAGCGTGAGCTGCTAGCATCTCTTCGTAATCACCTGCAATTGTAGAGTTGTCAAACGCGAAGTAAATTGTTTGAGTTTCGCGAAGTGCTTGCTCTTTTAGCTCTTGTTCAGTTAGCTGACCGCTTTGATCGATCGGCGTCGCTACTGTTGTTTCTGCTGCAGCATTGTTGTTAGTTGCTGCACCAGTGTTAGAAGCTGCGTCGTCGCTTGAACTACACGCAGTCATAGCCATTACAGGAAGCGCGATTAGTAGCCCTTTTAGAACCTTGTTCAGTTGCATCTTATTTTCCTTTATTAATCAAACTTATTACTACAAAAACGGTGACCACGCAGGCGCTCTCACACGCCCATTTGTTGCCGGTAATCTAGCTTTAAATCGACCATCAATTGACACCATCGATAGTACGTTTTTCTTGTTGTAAATCGAGCTATACACAACCATGCCACCGTTAGGGGCAATACTCGGAGACTCATCTAATAGAGTCTTAGTTAAGACTTGAAGAGCACCAGTTTCCAAATCTTGTTTCGCCAAATTAAAACCTGAATCACTGCGATTCACCATTACTAGGAATCGGCCATCAGGTGTGATTTGACCACCCAAGTTTTGGCTACCTTGCCAAGTCAAGCGATCGATAGAACCGCTGCCCAAATTTACTTGATAAATCTGTGGTTTACCACCCCTATCCGATGTGAAAATCAGCGATTTGCCATCAGGGTGCCAGAACGGTTCAGTATTATTTGATCTGCTACGCGTAATTTGGGTGAGTTTGCGAGTTTTCAGATCAAAAGTGTACACCTGTAGAGTGCCTGTCTTAGACAGTACAAGCGCTAACTTGTTACCATCAGGAGAGAATCTTGGCGCACCATTATGGCGAGGGTATGACGTAATTTTTTCACGTTCACCGGTATAGATGTTCATGATGAAAATTTCTGCTTGGCCATTTTGGAAGCTTACATACGCAAGTTTCTGCCCATCTGGAGACCATGCAGGAGACATCAGAGGCTGCTTAGAACGCAATACTAATCGCTCATTGTAACCATCGTAATCAGCGACACGAAGCTGGTACGGGAAACGGTCTTTGTCGTTTACAACCACGTAGGCAATACGAGTCATAAATGCGCCACGTTCACCTGTCAGTTGTTCATAGACAAGGTCAGAAATACGGTGAGCGTACTCACGCATACGAGGGCCTTTTACCGTAGCCACTTTGTTAAACAAAACATGGTCTTTAGATAAAACAAGCTCGCCGTCACTCCCTAGAGCTTTGCTCTGCCCACCAGTTAACTGACCGCGTACTACATCAACAAGCTGGTAATTTACAACGTAATCGCCTTGCTCATTTTGCTTGATAGAGCCAGTTAACAACGCATCTACACCAAGGCTTGTCCACGAATCAAAGTTAACTTCTGATTCATTGAATGGCGTTTGTGGCATTTTATTCGTTGGTACTGGGCTGAACTTACCACTGCGCTGTAGATCAGACGCAATGACAGCAGAAATGTCGGTAGGAAGTGGTTGACTGCCCTCCCATTTAAAAGGAACAACAGCAATTGGTCGTGCCGAATCAATACCATCAGTAATGACCAGCTCCAATGCAGCGTGTGCTACATTCGTTAGACTGCCTAGCAGTACAAACATTCCTAGTAAAAGACGTTTAATCACGGCTTATCCCTTATTGTTGTAGTGCGACCGTAAGGTTAATATCCTTCAGCCTTTGGTTAACTGTTGAATCGGTTGACATCGGGAAACTTGGTACTTGTGCAATTGCACTCTTTGCAGCAGCACATACTCTAGAGTCACCAGAAAGCACGTTAACTGACGAAACAATCATGTCAGTTCCCGTAGGAATCAGCTTAATGTTAACTCTACACTCCTTTCCCAATAGGTAGTCATCCTTTAGCAATCGGCTTTGAATGAGCTGAATATAGATTGAACTGTAGCGGGAAACCTCATCAGCCACAAATTTCCCCTGAGCCTGTTGGTTTGCACTCGCTTCACTTTCTAGGCCAGCAAAAATATCATCAAGTGCGGCTTCTTGCTCTTTACGCTCACGTTCAAGGCGCTCTTTTTCTTTACGTGCTTTTTCCGCAGCTTCTTTTGCCGCTTTTTCTTTCGCAATGCGTTCTTGCTCAGCTTTTTGAGCCGCCTCGCGTTCACGTTTTGCCTTTTCTTCCGCTTCTTTTGCCGCCTTCTCGTGAGCTACTCGCTCTTGTTCCGCTTTGGCAATCGCCGCTTCTTTGGCTAAACGTTCCTGCTCTGCTTTACGTACAGCTTCTTCTTTCGCTTTACGCTCTTTCTCAAGTTTAGCTGCACGCTCTTTTTCTTGGCGAACTCGTTCTTCTTCTGCTTTGCGTTCCTGCTCTTTTTGCATGCGAGCCGCTTCAGCTTCTCTGGCCGCTTTTGCATCTTTCGCTTGCTGTTCTTTCAACTTACGAATTTGCTCTTCTTCAGCCTTACGGTTTTTCTCAAGCTGCTCCGCCTCACGTCTTAATTTATCAAGACGATCTTGCTCTTTTTTGGCCGCTTTTTCACGCTGCTGACGAATTTCTTTCGCTTGTTGTTGCACCAGTTTAGGGTCTATCACGACAGCCTGAACCATCTGTCCAGTTGGCTCAGGTTTGGTCATCGCAAAATCAGTACCCCAGAGCAATGCTGCTACCAAGAGAGCATGCAGACCTACCGATATGACTATCGGTTTAGTGTACTCTTTCGATTGTTTCTTTTTGTCTTTCATGAATATTGACGTTTATTCCCTAATATCGGTCAGGAGCCCTACTTTAGGGATTCCAGCACGACTCAATTCATCAAGTAAAAGGACAACATCAGCGTATGGCGTCGCTGCATCGCCGCCTACTGCGACTGGTGAATCAGGTTTGATGGAACGCTCAGCTTTAACTCGAACAATGACATCTTGCAGTGAAAGACCACGTTGCACTTCTTCATCGTTCACGCTTAGGCCTAAATTGCCGTCACGATCGATTTCAATGATGATAAAACTGCTATCGGTATCCCCTGCAAGTTCTTGAGCAGGAGTTGCATTTGATGTCTTTGGTAGATCGACATCTACGCCTTGAGTTACAAACGGAGCGGTCGCCATAAAAATAATTAACAGCACAAGCATTACGTCAATATAAGGAACGACGTTAATCTCTGCCGTCATTTTTCGCTTTTTAGGTTGATAACCCGCCATGCTTTATTCCTTATCCGCGCTGTCTCGGCCAGCCATCGCTTGACGATGAAGGATGCTGTGGAATTCTTCTGAGAATGTCGCGTAAGTATGTTCCAGCTTACTTACTTTGTTGCTTAGTCGGTTATAAGCCATTACCGCAGGAATTGCTGCGAATAGACCCATAGCAGTCGCAATCAACGCTTCTGCGATACCTGGGGCAACCATAGAAAGCGTTGCTTGTTTCACTTCACCCAGTGCAATAAACGCATGCATGATGCCCCAAACAGTACCAAACAAACCAATGTATGGGCTGATTGAACCGACAGTTGCTAAGAAAGGTAGGCTTGTTTCAAGCTCATCAACTTCACGCGCAACAGCAACACGCATCGCGCGACCTGTGCCTTCCATAATGTAAGCTGGTGAGTTCGCATTGCTCTTACGTAAACGAGCAAATTCTGTGAAACCTGCGTAGAAGATTTCTTCTGTACCTGCGATCTCGTCTTTGCGCCCTTTCACTTTTTGGTAGAGTTGGGAAAGGTCTGTACCTGACCAGAATTTGTCTTCAAATTGCTCAGCATTTTTTGATGCTTGGGAAAGCACTTTGCTGCGCTTGATGATCATTGCCCATGACGCGATTGACATGCCTAGCAATGTCAGCATCACAAGTTTTACCAACAGACTGGCCTGAAGAAAGAGATCTAAAATGGAAATATCAGCAGTCACTATTTGTTAGCTCCGAATTGATAAATGTTGGAATAGCTATTGGTTTCATTTTCTTATTATCGATACATGCTACCTTAACAAAGGCCTTGCACAATATCTTGCCTTGATCATTGACCAACTCTTGACAGAATTGCAAAGACGCACGTTTTATTTCTGACACTCGGGTTAATACTGTCAACTGTTCGTCCAGTCTCGCCCCTTGTTTAAAATCGATATCCATGTGTCGGACAACAAAGCCAATATTTTGTTCCAGTAACACATGTTGAGAAATGCCTTTTGCACGCAACATCTCGGTACGCGCGCGCTCAAAGAATTTTAAATAGTTTGAATGATATACAACGCCGCCCGCATCGGTGTCTTCATAGTACACGGTGATCGGCCAGCGGAAGGGATTTGATGTGCCTTGCAAGGGAGTACCAATATATTCAATTCTTTAAAGTGGTTACTATAACTGAAGCAACAGCAATTGGTACTGAACGGAAGGAATATTTTTGATTTTTGTAGAAAAAATAAAAGCCAGACAAACTGCCCGGCTTTTACTCGATGATTTAATAACCAACTTTATTGCAATGTAATTCAATTTACATGAAATAAAGCGCAGTTAGATAAATTAAGATAGCTAACGAGAAGTAAGGGCTAAACAACAATTGCCAGTACCAATTTCTCGGTTTGAAGCCTACGCCGAACACCATACTTGAGCACAATGCCCAAATCAGTGCCGGGGCGATCACTGCGTTAAAGCCACCAATCGCTTGATGGTACGCTTCTGGATCCCACATCACCAATCCTACGTGCATAAAGCCAAGGATGAGGGATAAGACTCTTAACAGAGTCTTATCCATTGGTTCGTGAAACTTCGCTACCTTGTCAGCGAGATTACTCACTGTCTTTGTCCATCATTTCTGAGTGCTCTAACCAAAGAGCGTTGATGATACCGAATGCACAAGCAAGTAGTACACCTAGAATCCATGCGAAATACCACATAGTAATTGCTCCTTAGTATAGTGAGTTTTTGTTGTCTTCAATGTACTGATCATCAAGGCGACCAAACATCTTGTAGTAAGTCCAAGACGTGTAACCAAGGATGATTGGAACCATAACAAACGCTACGCCTGTCATCAGGTTCAGAGTCAACTCAGATGATGTTGCATCCCACATTGTTAGACTGTGGCTTGGCATTAGATCTGAAGGCATGATGAATGGGAACATCGCAAAACCTGCAGTAAAGATAACGCCAGCAACACCTAGGCTTGAAGTGATGAACGAAATCGCACACTTTTCAAGACGAGATGACAATACAGCAAGCAGCGGCATTGCAACACCTAGTACAGGAGCAGCCCATAGTAGTGGGTAGTTTTCAAAGTTCTTCATCCACGCACCAGCTTCACGGATTACCTCTTTGTTTAGAGGGTTAGAAGCTGCGTTGGTGTCGATGCCACCAACAATCACGTAACCGTCAATGTTTTGAACCCAGAAACCTGCAGCAACAAACGCAACCACTGTTAGTAGACCCGTGATTTGAGCAACGTTGCGAGCACGTGTGTGAACTTCACCCGTTGTTTTCATTTGTAGCCAAGTAGAACCTTGCATCAAAATCATGAACAAGCTAACCAGACCACAAAGCAGAGCAAATGGGTTTAGCAGACCAAAGAATGAGCCATGGTATGTTGGCATCAAAAACTCGCTCAATTGGAATGGAACACCTTGTAGAAGGTTACCAAACGCCACACCAAAGATGATTGGCGGAACAAAACCACTGATTGAGATACAGATATCCCAAGTATTACGCCATTTTGGCTCTTCGATCTTAGAGCGGTAATCTAGGCCCAGAGGACGAAGCCAAAGTGCAGCTAGCGTCAGGATCATTGCTAAGTAGAAGCCTGAGAATGACGTTGCGTAAACCAAAGGCCAAGCGGCGAACAATGCACCACCAGCAGTGATAAGCCAAACTTGGTTACCATCCCAGTGAGGGGCAATTGAGTTAATCATGACACGACGTTGTGTGTCGTTTTTACCGATAATAGGTACAAGCGCGCCTACACCCATATCGAAACCGTCTGTTACTGCAAAACCAACTAGTAGAACACCGATTAGTACCCACCAGATGAGTCGCAAGATTTCGTAATCAAACATCTTGTTATCTCCTTACCTTACGCTTCTACTTGGCGGCTAACTTTGTCTTCAACAGAGTCAGCGTTTTGCTCAAAGTGGTAGCGGCCCGTTTTCAGACTGCTTGGACCTTTACGAGCGAATTTCAACATTAGGTAAACTTCTGCAATCAGGAATACCGTGTATAGAGCCAAGATTGCGAATAGTGACGTCCAGATTTCACCTGCAGTTAATGCTGAAGCCGCAACGTGCACAGGAAGAATTTCACCAACAGCCCATGGTTGACGACCGTACTCAGCGACGAACCAACCCGCTTCAATCGCAATCCACGGAAGTGGAATACTCAATAGTGCAGCTTTAAGAATCCATTGTTTTTGTTCGATTTTTTGACGACATGTTTGGATAAATGCCGCACCGAATACGAACAACATGATGAAGCCACAAGCAACCATGATACGGAATGACCAGAATAGTGGCCATACTGTTGGGATTGAATCATCCGCAGCAGCTTGAATTTGCTCTTCTGTCGCATCCACAACATTGTCTGTGTAGCGTTTTAGAAGTAGACCGTAACCTAGGTCACCTTTCACTTCATCAAACGCAGTCATGTTTTCTTCTGACTTGTCACCAGCACGAAGCTTCTCAAGAAGTTCGTAAGCGTACATACCGCCACGAATACGCTCAACGTGCTCATCACGAAGGTCACGAAGACCTGTCACTTGCTCATCAAAAGAACGTGTCGCGATGATACCCATTACGTAAGGGATCTTGATTGCGTAATCGGTGTGCATGGTTTCTTGGTTAGGAACACCAAACAACGTAAACGCTGCTGGAGCTGGTTCTGTGTGCCATTCTGCTTCAATTGCAGCAAGCTTCACTTTTTGAACTTCACCAAGCTCGTAACCAGATTCGTCACCAAGAACGATGGTTGATAGGATCGCAGCAATACCGAAAGATGCAGCGATAGCAAATGAACGACGAGCAAACGCAATATCACGACCTTTTAATAGGTAGTATGAACTGATGCCTAGAATAAACATTGCGCCACAAGTGTAACCAGAAGCAACCGTATGCACGAACTTAACCTGAGCAACTGGGTTTAGTACAACTTCAGAGAAGCTTACCATTTCCATACGCATGGTTTCGAAGTTGAAGTCCGCGCCTACTGGGTTTTGCATCCAGCCGTTTGCGATAAGAATCCAAAGAGCAGAGAAGTTAGAGCCCAGCGCCACAAGCCAAGTAACAGCTAAGTGTTGGCGTTTAGATAGACGATCCCACCCGAAGAAGAATAGACCAACAAAAGTTGACTCCAGGAAGAAAGCGACAAGTGCTTCGATCGCCAGTGGCGCACCAAAGATGTCACCTACATAGTGGGAGTAGTACGACCAGTTAGTACCAAACTGGAATTCCATGGTAAGGCCGGTAGCCACACCAAGTGCAAAGTTAATACCGAACAGCTTACCCCAGAACTTGGTCATGTCCTTGTAGATTTGCTTGTTCGTCATTACGTACATCGATTCCATAATGGCCAAAAGGAAGGCCATACCAAGGGTCAATGGTACGAATAGGAAGTGATACATCGCTGTTAGTGCAAACTGCAACCGCGATAGATCAACTACGTCAATCATGGTAACTCCTATGTGTCGGCTGAATGACACTCTCTACATATTGCAATCCATATCCAGGTGTTATTCACACTTGAAAATTGTTGAATTATCACAACTCTTTGTTGCAAAAATGTGCTTCATTGGTTAGTTAATTGTTAAGCATCAGCTAATATAGCTGGGGCTAATATTACTTGTAAAAACAGATTGTTTCAAAAGGTTTATAGCCGGAATGCGCTTTGATATACATCAATGTTTATGCGCTGAATTTGCACAAAAATCCATCACATTGATCCAGATCAACCCGTATTAGAAGCGTATGTTAAGAGAGAGTAATCAGGAGAGAAATTAACCAGTTGCATGCAAACATCGAGTTAACAATCGGTGCTTTTTTCTTACCTAATTAGTGTTAGAAGAAATTCAATAAATGAGAGGTTGGTCACTTATGGTGAAAGGCTGAGCATTTTTGCTCAGCCTTAGAATCTTATTTTTCAATTCCGAAATGAAGATATGCACGATCTGTGGCGATTCTTCCTCGGGGAGTGCGTTGTAAATAGCCTTGCTGAATCAAATATGGTTCTAGCACATCTTCAATGGTGTCTTTTTCTTCACCAATAGCGGCAGCCATATTGTCGAGTCCAACTGGACCACCACCAAATTTCTCCATGATAGCGAGAAGAAGCTTGCGGTCCATGTAATCGAAGCCCTGAGCATCGACATCCAACATATTAAGCGCTTTGTCAGCAACATCGGCACAAATATGTCCGTTACCCTTCACTTCTGCATAGTCACGGACACGGCGCAATAGACGGTTCGCAATACGAGGCGTACCACGAGCTCGTCGAGCAACTTCTAACGCGCCTTCTGGCTCCATCGACAACCCTAGGCAATCTGCACTGCGTTGAACAATGTTCTGTAGATCGTGCACTTTGTAGTACTCAAGACGCTGAGTAATACCAAAACGGTCACGCAGCGGAGAAGTCAAAGACCCCGCACGCGTCGTTGCACCAATCAATGTGAATGGTGGCAAATCAATTTTGATAGAACGTGCGGCAGGGCCTTCACCAATCATGATGTCCAATTGGTAATCTTCCATTGCCGGATACAGCACCTCTTCGACCATAGGGCTAAGACGATGGATCTCATCAATGAAAAGCACGTCGTTTTCCTCAAGGTTGGTCAACAACGCGGCCAAATCGCCTGCTTTTTCGAGAACAGGTCCAGAAGTAGTACGGATGTTCACTTCCATCTCGTTAGCAACAATGTTTGCCAACGTCGTTTTACCCAAACCTGGAGGGCCAAAAATAAGTAGGTGGTCTAACGCCTCACTACGCAATTGTGCCGCTTTGATGAAAATCTCCATCTGATCACGGACATGATCCTGACCTTGGTAATCCGCCAACTTTTTAGGGCGAATAGCACGGTCAATAACATCTTCATCACGAAACGCTGGATTTTCAGGAGCGATTAAACGATCGGCTTCAATCATACTGTTACCTTGAACTTTCCGTTACACCATTGATTTTAGTGCTTCACGGATCAGCTGCTCGCTGCTCATGTCCGGTTTAGCAATTTGAGAAACGACTTTCGACGCTTGAGTTGGCTTGTAGCCTAGAGCAAGAAGTGCGCTGACCGCCTCTTCTTCTGCACTATTTGACGAAGCGGAAGCCGAGTCAGTAGGAGCGGCATCAGTAAACGGCGTGAATAAGTCACCAGCCCCCCAACCTTTTAAGCGGTCTTTCATTTCAACGACCAAACGCTCGGCGGTTTTCTTACCAACACCTGGTAACTTCACAAGCGTAGAAACATCTTCACGCTCTACACAAGACACGAACTGGCTCGCTGTCATGCCTGAAAGAATACCTAAGCCAAGTTTAGGGCCAACGCCGTTTGCTTTGATCACTTCACGGAATAGCGCACGCTCTTTTACTGTATTAAAACCGTAAAGCAATTGCGCGTCTTCACGCACAACAAAATGAGTATAAATAATCGCTTCTTCGCCAATATTTGGCAGTTCGTAGAAACAGCTCATTGGCATCTGAACTTCATAGCCAATGCCGTTAACTTCAATTAAAACTTCAGGTGGTTGCTTTTCAAGCAAAATGCCGCGAAGACGTCCAATCACTATAAATACTCTTTGGAAATGAATTTGCGACAGGATAATAAAGAACTGGATAGACATCCAGTCCTTTATGCTGTGGGGTTAGATTTTTGAGACAACTTGATCAAGTTGTTGTGTGAGCGTCCGGACAGCAACAACTTGACCGCTAAGCTCTTTGCCATATTGAGCCACAATCTCGGCAATGGATTTTGTATTCACTACACCATTCGCCACTTCGCTACTCGCTTCATCAAGTTCTTTTAGCGCTGTCATTTGCGTTGCCATAATGCTTGATAAACTTTGTACGTCATGAGATATCGTCGTCACTTGCTGAATAATAGTGTTCATCCTCTCGGTGCTTGACGTCACCACGTCTTGACCATGCTTCACTTCTTGCTCACTACGATCAAGTAAGTGTCGAATCTCAATAGCGGACTGGCTGCTCTTCGCAGATAGCTCTCGTACTTGCTCGGCAACCACAGCAAAACCTCTGCCCTGCTCTCCTGCTCGCGCCGCTTCGATTGCCGCATTTAAAGCCAGCAAGTTAGTTTGCTCTGCGACAGAGGTAATCAAGTCTGCCACTTTCATGATTTCTTCATGGCTAGTAATGATCTGGCTGATGGCTTGAGTAGAATCTTCTAGCAGTTCAGAGCTTTTCTCTGCTTGTTGATGAACGTCTTCACTCTTCTCGCGCAGCTCTTCCACAAACTTGCTCGACTCTTCAATCCCTGTGGCCATGTGATGTACTTGTTGGCTCATTTGCTCTGCCGCACTTGCTTGAGATTCACTATTCACGTTGAGTGCATTGACTTGCTCATCCAACTGCGACGATTGCTCATCAAGCGCTTGCGAAACAGATTTCAGCTCTATCGAATTTAAATTAGCTTGTTCCAATACTTCAGCCAGATGCAGTTCGCCTTCTGTTGCTTTTTTGGCGACTTGCTCACTCTCGACTTTTGCTGCTTCGGCATTTTCAATCGCATCATCACGTTGCTTAGCAGTAAATGCCTGAGCGATACAAATCACCACCAGCGGCAATACGGTACCAGACCAAATTTCTAATCTCTGAGAAGCTTCCGATAATACCAGTTGAGGAAACTCAAAACCCGAAACATGCTGATGTGTCATTAAGGCGGAAATGGCAATCACCACGCCACTCCAAGCAATAGCGATAAGACGAGTGCCAGATAAGAAGAAAGCGACAACCAACAAAGGCACCCAATAAGTTTGAGTTGAATCAACCACACCACCACTTTGATAAATGATATTGAGAGCATGCACCGACATCCCGACAAAACCAAGGTTCAGTGATAACGCAGGTTGCTTAAACCATTTGAGACTAGAAGCGGAAAGAAGCTCAAGAGTAATCAGAATGACAGAAGTTAAGATCAAGCTTTCGTGTCCATGCTTGAACCACTTAATTAAGCTATAAATTCCGACCAGAAAAGCGATGAAGGTAAATAAAGAGAGGATGTCAGCTTGACGTTGTTGCGTTCTCGTCCATTGAGGTTGGCGCGGCATAAATACACTGCGCCACAGCGTGGCTGGATTCATGTCAATCTTCCTTGATTGATTTCTTATTAGACATCCGACCACTATAGTTTTGCAACATTTTTACAACAAATTTATTCCTTAAATCTGTCTGAGGTGTCTCATTTTTAGTACGGTGAGAGTCTAGCGATAACGCCCTTTTCTCGCACTGCTTGCTTTACCTGCGAGCGCAACCAAGGTCTTGTTCGTATTGGCATGACAAATTGCCACACCGAGTGCATCCGCGGCATCGGCTTGAGGCTTCGCAGGTAATTTTAACATGTGCTGCACCATGTGCTGAACTTGCACTTTGTCTGCACCACCAGTCCCCACTACAGCTTGCTTAATTAGACGTGCAGCATACTCATACACAGGAAGATCCGCATTCACCGCCGCAACAATCGCACTACCGCGAGCCTGCCCTAGCTTTAGAGCAGAATCGGCATTTTTCGCCATGAACACTTGCTCAATTGCAAATACGTCTGGTTGAAACTGGGTGATGATTTCCGTAACGCCAGCATAGATTTGCTTAAGCCGACCTGGCAATTCTTTTTCTGAGGTACGAATACACCCACTGCCAAGATATTGCAGATGACGGCCTTGCTGGCGAATAACGCCGTAACCGGTGATACGAGAACCTGGGTCAATACCCAAAATAATTGACATGAAGCGTCCTAAATAACTCGCTATTTTTATTGGAATCTAAACCCAAGCATTCTTAAGTCGTTTGGATATATCCCATTAAAACAAAAACTCCCGCAGGTGCGGGAGTTTTTTCTTTAATTGTTGTGCGCTTATTCTGCGTCTTTTGCTTTCGCTGCAGTTACCGCAATCGCTAGTTCTTCTAGAGCCGCTGGGTTTGCAATGCTTGGAGCATCTGTTAGCAAACACGCCGCTGCTGTTGTTTTCGGGAACGCGATAACATCACGGATGTTCTCAGTACCACATAGCAGCATTACTAGACGGTCTAGACCGAATGCAAGACCAGCGTGTGGAGGCGTACCGAATTTTAGAGCGTCCAATAGGAAGCCGAATTTCAATTGTTGCTCTTCTGCATCGATACCTAGGATATCGAATACCGCAGCTTGCATTTCTGCGTTGTGGATACGTACAGAACCACCGCCCACTTCGTAGCCGTTAAGAACCATATCGTATGCGTTTGAGTTCGCTACTGCTGGGTTCGCTTTTAGCTCTTCCGCTGTCACACCTAGAGGTGATGTGAATGGGTGGTGCATCGCGTGTAGGTTGCCTTCGTCGTCTTCCTCGAACATTGGGAAGTCAACAACCCATAGAGGAGCCCAAGTGCCTTCTTTAGTCAGACCTAGGTCTTTACCTAGTTTAAGACGAAGTGCGCCTAGTGCTTCAGCAACGATGTTAGCTTTATCTGCACCAAATAGAATGATGTCGCCAGATTCCGCTTGAGTGCGATCTAGGATACCGTTGATCACGTCTTCGCTTAGGAATTTAGCTACAGGAGATTGGATACCTTCCACACCTGCCGCACGGTCGTTCACCTTCATCCATGCTAGACCTTTTGCACCGTAGATACCTACGAACTCTGCATAGCCGTCGATTTGCTTACGAGTTAACTCTGCACCGCCTGGTACACGGATAACTGCAACGCGGCCTTTTTCGTCGTTCGCTGGACCAGAGAATACTTTGAACTCAACGTCTTTTACTAGGTCTGCAA
Source organism: Vibrio sp. YQ_11 (assembly GCF_043103065.1). Lineage (NCBI taxonomy): Bacteria > Pseudomonadati > Pseudomonadota > Gammaproteobacteria > Vibrionales > Vibrionaceae > Vibrio > Vibrio sp. YQ_11. The sequence continues at coordinate 28,009 of NZ_JBICJM010000013.1, forward strand.
CGTCTACTAGCTCTAGTGGGTTACGTAGGTCTGGCTTATCAGAACCGAAACGACGAATCGCTTCGCTAAATGGCATTACTGGGAATTCACCTAGGTCAACGTTCAGTAGCTCTTGCCACATTTCACGAACCATTTTTTCAGTTACTTCACGAACTTGATCAGCAGTCATGAATGACGTTTCGATATCGATCTGAGTGAATTCTGGTTGACGGTCGGCACGCAAGTCTTCATCACGGAAACACTTAACGATTTGGTAGTAACGGTCAAAACCAGACATCATTAGAAGCTGTTTGAATAGCTGTGGAGACTGAGGAAGCGCGTAGAAGCTGCCTTTGTGAACACGGCTAGGTACTAGGTAGTCACGCGCGCCTTCTGGTGTCGCTTTGGTTAGTACTGGTGTTTCGATGTCTAGGAAACCGTTGTCATCTAGGAAACGACGAACAAAGCTAGACGCTTTAGCACGTAGCTTGATACGGTCGCTCATTTCTGGACGACGTAGATCTAGGTAACGGTACTTCAGACGTTGCTCTTCTGAGTTCTTTTGGTTGAAGTCTAGAGGCAGAACGTCACTGCGGTTGATGATTTCAAGACCTTTCGCAAGGATCTCAACTTCACCTGTTGCCATGTCTTTGTTTACTTGGCTTTCTGGACGAACGCGAACTTCACCCGTCAATTTGATACAGAATTCATTACGAAGTGTGTTAGCCACTTCATACGCATCCGCCATATCTGGATCTACAACTACCTGAACGATGCCTTCACGATCTCGCATATCAATGAAAATAAGACCGCCTAAATCACGACGACGGTTAACCCAGCCGCAAAGTTCTACAGTTTGTCCTGCAAGGGACTTGTTCAGGTGACCACAGTAATGGGTACGCATAATGAAATTCCCAATCTCTCAAATATTGTTAACTACGCTCTGTCAGCCTCATTGCCGAGCAGAGTAAAGATTCCGTTATACGCTGAAAGTCTATGAAAATCGACTACTCAACATACAATTAAGTGTGTTTTATCATTCCCTGGTGGTTTTTAGTACAACAAATGTTCAAAAGCCCACCAAAGCGAAAAAATTGGTGGGGATTATAGCGCTAAATTACCTATTTCAGCAAAACTCTCGTAAAGTGCGTACAGGAGATACAAACAATAAAGAATGATGGATAATTTACCCCTTCGACTTGGTTTAACCATGTGGTCTCACAACCAATGGCAACAAAGCTTTTACGGTAGTGGAACTAAACCTGCTGAGCGTTTAGAAAAATACGCTCAGGTATTTCATACTGTGGAAGGAAATACCACCTTTTACGCCACGCCGACACACAACACGGTGCAAAATTGGAAAGCGGCAACGCACGACGATTTTAAGTTTACGTTTAAGCTCCCTAAGGCTATCACTCATGAACAAATGCTCAGAGGCAGTGACGAACAGTTACGAGACTTCATGAAAATCATGGAACCTCTTCATGAACGTGTTGGCCAGTGGACGATCCAATTGCCTGCGGCGTTTGGCCCCGAACATCTCGATAGATTGAAAAAGTTTTGCGCCAGCTTTCCACCCAACTTTCCACTTGGCGTAGAGGTACGTCATATGGCGTTTTTCTCGAAAGGTAACGATGAACGAGCGCTCAATCAATGGTTGGTAGAAAATGGTATCGACAGAATAATCATGGACAGCCGTCCCCTGTTCTCAGCTAAGACGAGCGCTGCCAAGCCAAATAACGAAGCCATAATCAATGCACAGATGAAAAAACCTAAAGTTCCGGTTCATGCCATTGCGACTGCATCACACCCCATGGTTCGCTTTATTGGTCATCCCGAAGAGCAACAGAATTATGACTTTTTCAATCCCTGGTTAAGTAAACTGCCACAATGGATTGAAGAAGGTAAGCAACCGTACGTGATGATCCACACCGCCGATAATATTATCGCTCCCGAACTGGCGGCTAATCTATATAGGAACTTACAAAAGCACATTACACTCCCTGATTTAGCCCCCTTCCCTGCCAATGATGGCAACTCGCAGTTACAGATGTTCTAACAATAATTTGCTCAACGCATGACAGAGGCGCGAATTTCTCATAAAATACGCGCCTTTTTTGATGCCTGACGTTTTTGAAGACTAGACTAACTGGTTTTTTGAAGACGAATCGCCCCGTCAGCTTGTTATGCAGAGATTTGGTTATGAACCCTAAGAGCAATCCAGATACTATTTTTTCGGCTCCAATCGATAAAATTGGGGATTTCACGTTCGATGAACGCGTAGCGGAAGTTTTTCCTGACATGATTCAGCGATCAGTGCCGGGTTACAGCAACATCATTTCTGCAATCGGTATGTTGGCAGAACGATTTGTGAAGCCTCACTCAAACATCTACGACTTAGGTTGTTCTTTGGGTGCCGCTACGCTGTCCATGCGTCGTCATATCAAACAAGAAGGCTGCAAAATTATTGCGGTAGACAACTCTCCAGCGATGGTTGAGCGTTGTAAGTTACACATCAACGCTTACCGTAGCGACACGCCAGTGACTGTGGTCGAAGCCGATATTCGTAATATCGAAATTGAAAACGCATCTGTCGTTGTATTGAACTTCACGCTCCAGTTTTTATCACCAGAAGACCGTTACGCGCTGCTTGAAAAAATCTACGCGGGCCTGCGTCCTGGTGGCATTTTGATTCTGTCAGAGAAATTCGTTTTCGAAGATGAAGTGTCGAACGAGCTACTCATTGACCTTCACCATGATTTCAAACGTGCCAACGGTTACAGCGAATTGGAAATCAGCCAGAAACGTAGCGCAATCGAAAACGTGATGCGCCCTGACTCTAAAAAAGACCACAAAGAACGTTTCGCAAAAATTGGCTTCTCTAGCTACGACGTTTGGTTCCAATGCTTTAACTTCGGTTCTATGTTCGCGATTAAGTAAGGTTCGCGGTCGAACCCAGTTCAGTTTGTACTCAAGCAGGCAAGTACTGATGCTGCCTTTGGCGGCGCTTTCACTCATTTAATTACATCATCAACTCAGCGATTAACTAACTATGTTTAACTTTGCAAATTTCTACCAATTGATTGCCCAAGACACACGTCTTCAACCTTGGCTGAATGTGTTACCACAACAGTTAACGGACTGGCAAAATGCAGAGCACGGTGACTTTGGTCGCTGGTTGAAAGCACTGAACAAGATTCCAGAAGGCTCCCCAGATCAAGTTGATATCAAGAACTCTGTAACCATCAGCAACGATACGCCTTTCCATGAAGGCGAACTGAAAAAGCTAGAAAACTTACTGCGTACTTTCCACCCTTGGCGCAAAGGTCCATATACGGTGCACGGCATTCATATCGATACCGAGTGGCGTAGCGACTGGAAATGGGATCGCGTACTTCCACACATTTCTCCACTGAAAAATCGCAGCGTGCTCGATGTGGGTTGTGGCAATGGTTACCACATGTGGCGCATGTTAGGCGAAGGTGCTCGTCTTTGCGTGGGTATCGATCCGTCTCACCTGTTCCTGATTCAGTTTGAAGCGATTCGCAAACTCATGGGCGGCGACCAACGAGCACACCTATTGCCGCTGGGTATTGAGCAACTGCCTAAACTGGAAGCGTTCGATACCGTGTTCAGCATGGGTGTTCTCTACCACCGTCGTTCTCCACTTGACCATTTGATTCAACTAAAAGATCAGTTGGTTTCTGGTGGTGAGTTAGTATTGGAAACCTTGGTAATCGAAGGCGATGAAAACGCAGTACTTGTGCCGACCTCACGCTACGCTCAAATGCGCAATGTGTACTTCTTCCCGTCTGCGAAAGCACTAAAAGTGTGGCTAGAACTGGTTGGTTTTGAAGATGTTCATATTGTGGATGAGAACGTGACTTCAGTTGATGAGCAACGCACAACAGATTGGATGACACACAACTCTCTACCAGATTACTTAGATCCAAACGATCCAAGCAAAACAGTGGAAGGCTACCCGGCACCACGCCGCGCTGTGCTGGTAGCACGTAAGCCATAATTAACTGAGATTTCTGACATTGTCTTAACTTTTTCCTGCCATTAAGACATTACCCTCTCTTCTATTCTCATCAAGGGTGCGCTTTGCATCCTTGATTATTAGCTTTTCATCACTATTCCTCACTCAATAAGAGATAGAGAAAGATTCTTACTTGTGAGCCTTTATCGATATAAGCTAAACTCTTAAAAAACAAACAACTTAATCCAATCCCAAGGTTTTCAATGTTAATACGATTGACTCCGGTTGTTGCCATCGCCTTATTATCTGGATGCACACTTACTAAAGGCGAACAGTACCACCAAGAAACGTTAGCCGCTATTCAAGCTTCAGAAGCGAATTTCAATAATCGCATAACTAACTTAGAGCTGCAGATCAGTAACCAATCAGATTACATCGACAGCCTTGAAGACCAAGTCGATAAGTTACAAGGTGATCTAAGCACCTTCCGCGAAGAGGCAATGGCAGAGGTTAAAAAACCGAAAGAGCCTATTATTGTCCAAGCGCCCGCCCCTGTTGAACCAACGCCGACTCATGACATCGTTTTAGGTTCGATCGAAAAAGTAACCATCGACTCCATCAAACAAACGTTTGATGCGCGCGTCGATACAGGTGCGGCTACATCATCTTTGAATGCAGTTGATATTGAAGAATTCGAAAGAAACGGCAAAAACTGGGTTCGTTTCCATCTTGCTGATGCAACAAAGTCAGAAGAAGAGAAAAATACATGGATCGAAGCGCCTGTTCTTCGTTATGTGAAAATTCGTCAAGTAACAAGTGAAGAACTGGAGCGTCGCGCTGTGGTCGAACTTTGGGTGCGAGTTGGAAAAATTCATGAAAAAGCGCAATTTACGTTGGCGGATCGCTCCCACATGAACCATCCTGTTTTACTAGGTAGAGAATTTATGCGCGACATCGCATTGGTTGATGTGAGCCGTACATACATTCAAACGGACGAAGATAAAAAATAATAAGGTAGATTATGACGTCAAAAATACCGTTTTACCTTTCAATCATCTTGTTGGTGGTTGCGGGCATTGCTTTGAGTGTTTTCAGACACCAAAATTACGGCGTGCCTTGGACGCCAGGCGAAACACGTCAAGTGTGGGATGTAGAGGCTCGTATCGAGTTCAATGCAAACGGGAATGAAGTGAAAGCTTCTCTTGCCGCTCCTCATACACAAAGTGGTTATACACTGATTGGCGAGTCTGCTTCTTCTTCTGGTTATGGCGTTTCCTACATTAACTCTGATTCAGGTCGCCGTGCCGAATGGTCGATTCGCCAAGCGAAAGGCCCTCAAACAATTTACTACAAAGCGCAGTTCTTAGTTGATCCACAAGCTAAAGTGGAACCACTGCCTCCTGCTGGCGATATCACGCCACCGACTTTATCCGCTCCGCAACAAGCGGCAGCAAGCGCCCTCATCGATCAAGCTATGAGCCGTTCTGCGGACAACGTGACGTTTGCACGCGAGTTAATCAAAACGCTTAACGATCCAGACAGCCAAAACTCCGCTCTATTATTGAACGATTTTGACCGCACCGATGCATTGCACAAGATTCTTCTGTCAGCAGGCGTTCAAAGTAAAATTGTTGGCGTTATCGAGCTTGAAGATGGCCGTCGTCGTCAAACCATCCAACCGATGGTGCAAGTTTGGTCTGGAAAAGATTGGGTACTGTTCTCGCCAAATTCAGAGCAGAAAGCCGTAAAACCTAACCTTCTTGTTTGGGATGAATCGAACGTTTCGTTACTTGACCTTGTGGGAGGCAAGAACAGCCAAGTTCATTTCTCCATGATCAAACAAGAAGTGACGCCTCAACAAGCGACAAACAACAAGGTTGAGGCCGATGGCCTGCTTAACTTATCAATCCACAGCTTGCCTCTAGAAGAGCAAGCGATGTTCAAGACCATCATGCTGATCCCAATAGGCGCATTGATCGTTGTGTTCCTGCGCGTGATTATTGGTCTTAAAACCTCTGGTACGTTCATGCCAGTCCTGATTGCGGTTGCGTTCGTTCAAACGCAGCTTGTGACTGGTATTGTTGGCTTCCTATTAATTGTTGGTACAGGCTTGATCATCCGAAGTTACTTATCGCGGCTCAACTTACTTCTGGTAGCAAGGATATCCGCGGTTATTATCACGGTTATTATGATCATCTCGGTGTTTACCGTCGTAGCATTCAAGATTGGTTTGACAGAAGGTCTAACAATCACCTTCTTCCCAATGATCATCTTGTCATGGACGATCGAACGTATGTCGATTCTGTGGGAGGAAGAAGGCGCGAAAGAAGTAGCAATGCAAGGTGGTGGTTCACTACTGACTGCGGTACTGGTTTACTTGGCGATGACCAACTCGTATATCCAGCACTTAACATTTAACTTTATCGGCCTACAGCTAATTGTTTTGGCGGGTATTCTATTACTAGGTACTTACACTGGTTACCGTCTAACAGAACTACGTCGTTTCAAACCGCTAGCGGAGGATTAAACGATGTTTGAACGTTACACTACGCCATCAAAACTTCGCCACAAAGGCATTATGGGCATGAACAAGCGTAACCATAGCTACATTGGTCGCTATAACGATCGCTCTAAATACCCATTGGTGGATGACAAGCTAAAAACCAAGATCATCGCTCAAGCTGCAGGGGCAACCGTCCCTGCCCTTATCGGCGTGATTCACAACCAAGCAGAAGTAAAAACCATCCACAACATGGTGAAAGATTGGCCGGGTTTTGTGATTAAGCCAGCTCAAGGCAGCGGTGGTAAAGGTATTTTGGTGGTGACATCGCATAAAGACGGTGTGTACACCAAACCTTCTGGTGCGACAATCAACAAAGAAGAAGTGGAACGCCACATCAGTAATGCACTGGCAGGGCTGTTCTCGCTCGGCGGTAAGAACGATGTTGCCGTGGTTGAGAACTTGATTAAGTTTGATGACTGCTTTGATGGTTTCAGCTACGAAGGTGTGCCAGACGTACGCATCATCGTATTTAAAGGCTACCCTGTCATGGCGATGATGCGCTGCTCAACATCAGCGTCTGATGGTAAAGCTAACCTTCACCAAGGTGCGGTCGGTGTCGGCATTGATATCGCAACAGGCAAAGCCATTCGCGCGGTGCAATTCGACCAACCAGTAACGCACCACCCAGATACGGGTAAAGATTTATCGACTCTGCAAGTGCCTCATTGGGAGCGTTTGCTAGAACTTGCGTCAAGTGCTTGGGAAATGACGGGGCTTGGTTACATGGGCACCGACATGGTTCTCGACAAAGAAGAAGGTCCGATGGTACTTGAGCTGAATGCTCGTCCTGGTTTGGCTATTCAAATCGCGAACGGAGCAGGATTGCTTCCTCGCTTGAAGCATATTGAAAGCCTCGGCACTCCAGCGGAGTACCCTAAGCCTATAGAGCGCGTAGCCTACGCGGTTGAGCAATTTGGTGTAAAACCAAAGTTCTAAACCTTACAAGCTAGCAATCAGCACATGGTTGCTAGCTTTTTCTTTCTGCCATCGTTTTCACTCTCCTTACTATCTCATTTCGCCGGTTTCATCATTTGAATCAATGATCGAGCTAACAGAATCAACATAGATCGTTTCTTTTCTACTGAGCCCATTGAGTATGATGTTTACTCCCCTTACTCAACTTAAAGAGGTTGGGCGATGCTAACAAAAGAAACAAATAATAATGAACCACAGCTTGTAGACCAGGAAACTTTTGACCAACACTTACAGCGTTTGTCTGAGCTTTCGGTTCAAGCACTTGAAGAGCTTGCTGAAATTATCGAAGCTGGAACCGATATTTCAGAGGAATAGCGCTTAGATTATTTCCAATACTCCCTGCTATTGGTCTAAGTGCTCACGAAAAGCCGAGACTGTCGTCCTACAGCCTCGGCTTATTTTATGCCCGTTACCTGCATCTCTCTGTTAATCAGATACAAAAACGCCCGCTTTAATTGCGGGCGTTTTTTATACTTCCAAGCCTATGATTCAAACTCTTCAATCATTTCTTGAACTTCACTCTTCGGTTTATCTGTTTGACCAAAGCCACGCAGACCAACAACGTGTACGTGTTCGTGATCTTTAAACACCTTACGTACCAGCTTGTAGGTTGTACCTTTCTCTGGGCTAATGTTCTCTGGCGCAGCAATCAACAGCTGCATATCCAGACGGTCACACAGTTCGAATAGCGTTGAAATCGACTTCGCATCCAGACGTGCCGCCTCGTCGAGGAACAACAAACGACATGGGATGATGTCTTTGCTGCGTAGACGACGGGATTCTTCTTCCCAGCTCTGAACAACCATCAATAGGATTGACTGACCAGTACCGATTGCCTCACCCGTTGATAGCGCCCCAGATTCCGCTTGCAGCCAACCATCAGAACCACGGTTAACTTCCACACTTAACTCTAGATAGTTACGATAATCCAGTAGCTCTTCACCCAGAACCTGAGGAGAGCGTTGACCCATATCGATGTGAGGGTTCACGCGTTGGAACAGTTTTGCCATCGCTTCTGAGAAAGTGAAACGTGGAGATTCAAACAAATCTTTATGCTGTTCTTGCTGCGAAGACAGACCATGCAATAGCACTTCATGGCTTTCACGGATCTTCACGTTTAGACGCACACCTTTCACCTGACCGAACGAGATGTTCGACAAGCCTTGGTTTAGCATGCGAATACGGTTTTGCTCACGCTGAATCGTCTTCTTGATGATGCTTGCCACAGACTCAGAGCTGATTGCCAGACGGTTTTCGCGTTGAGTTAGCTCTTCAGTCAGACGCGCTAGCTCTACTTCCATTTCTTCGATGGCTTCTACTGGGTCATCTGTGCGGATGATGTCCTGACGAATACGCTCACGAAGGTGCTGGTAAACCGCAATGTAGAACAGAACTTTACGCTCTGGACGTGCATTATCTTCAGACAAACGTAACGCATCACGTAGGTCATCATTGTTTGCAACAGCAAGACGCAGCGCACCCAACGATTTATCCGACATTGAACGCAGCTCATCGGCAGACATGTACGCCAACTCGCGCTTGTGAAGACGACGTTCAACATCGTTTTCACGTGCCAAGCGAAGTACTGAACACCAGCCCGCTTTCGCAGCAACCACGAAGGTACGCAGCTCTGCGTATTCCTTCTGAACTTTCTTCAGACGTTTCGCCAGACCTTTCATCTCTAGCTCAGTAGAGGTGATGGTACGCTCGTATTCACTCTTACGACTACGAGATGTGTGCAGACGCTCGTGCAGCTCATCACGGCGACGGATCGCACGCTCTTCTGCGCCTTCATCGGCGTTAACACCAAACTCTTGCAGTTCTTGTTTGAACTCTTGAACGGTTTCCAATTTCGCTTGGTGCGAGCTTTTCAATGATGCCAATACTTGGTTGTATTGGTTCATTTGACCTTGCGCTTGTTTCAACTCTTCACGAGAGCGTGTACGCATTTGCTCAGCCTGAACCAGCTTCGCTTTTAACTGCTCACTAAGTTCACTGCTTTGGTTAAGCAAATCAACGGAGTCTGAATAGGCAAAGTAGTGACGACGCTCAACGAGATCAGACAAGGCAAAGATCTGCTTCTTCAATTCTTGAAGTTTCTCGTCCGCGGCTTTGTATTCTGCTTCTAGCGCATCGAACTGTTCAGGGTCTGCATCAAGTGCAGAAGCAATTTTTTCAAGCTCAGCCACGGCTTTCGCGTGGTTGTTCAAGAACGCTTTCGCTTCCGACAGTTGCGCAATTTTCTCTTCCAGCTCGTCGAAACGCGCTTGCAGCGTATCGTCTTCAATCAGAGCCATGTTTGGTGCGAGCTTGTCTAACGAAGACAGAGCTTGCTTGCTAGTTTGAAGCTGAGAACGATGTTGTTGTTCTTTCGCTTCCAAATCAGCCAATACACGAGCGATTTGACCACGTTTTTCGCGAACATTTGCCAATGCTTGTTCTGGGTCAGCTTCAAACGCGACTTGAATGTGGTTAGCCACAAACTGGTTGAATGCTTGGTATAGACGCTGCATCTTTTGTGAATCGAAAGCCGCTTTTGCGTGCTTCTCAACCACTTCCTCACGTTCATTACGCAGTAGCTCTAAACGCTGTTCACGCGCCGCGCGTCCAAACAATGGAATTTCAGGGAAACGAGAGTAACGCATTTGGCGGTCGTTCATACGAACGCATACCGCACCTTCAAGTTCTTCTGCGTCAAACGAGCTGTCATCAAAGGCATCTATGTCACCTTCAATGATGTACAAATCTTCCGGACAGTCGTCTAGCTCTACCAGTTTCTCTTCGATACCCGACAAGTCAGAAACCACAATCGCGTGACGTGCCGGACCATACATCGCGCTGAAGTACGGTGCGTCGTCGATTGTAATGTCGTCGTAAATCTCAGATAGAAGCACACCGCCGAGTGTATCTGCCAAGCCTTTCAGACGAGGATCGTTTGAACCACCAGGTGATGCCAATCGTTCGATTTCGCTTTCTAGTTGCGAGCGACGCTCTGCCAGTTTGTCTTTCGCTAGAGACAACTCTTTCTCTTGTTCCAGAACAACCTGCATGTGGCTCATCACAGCATGGCGATCTTCTAACTCTACACCGCTTTGCTCACGCAATTTTTCCAACGCATCGTTCGCCGCAATCCATGTTGGTGCAATGGCTTCTAGCTTGTTGATTTCTGCCGCAGCATCTTGTTCTAGACGACGCTGTTCACTGCGTTGTTCACGCAGCTCTTCTTGCGTCATTTCTAGCGTTTCGATTTGCATCGCGTGACGTTCACGTTCTTGTTCAAACGTGATTTCGTCCGTCAGTTCAGCATGGAACTGTTTTTGATATTCCGTGACCAATTCACGAGCTTGACGCTGTTGGTTTAAGCTACGTTCGAGGTCGCGATGTTGAGCACGCCATTGTTGTTCGTTTTGTGCGATTTGCTGAGATTCACGCGCTTTCGTAATGACGATTTTCGCTTGTTCAGCCGCATCTTTACGTTCGACTTGCCCAACGATACTTTGTACGAGCTTCAGCGCAGTTTCAAATTGCTCTGCTGCTGCAGAAGACATATCCAGCTTGTGCTTAACCGATAACAGCGCGTTAGTGCTTTCTGATTCTTTGTTCTTAAGCTCAGAAACAAGTGCTTGCGCGGATTCTGCCGTCAGGCAGTCATCACCAAGTAGTTGTTTCGCTTTCTCAAGTGCCTGAACCGCTTGTTGGTATTGAAGAGCACGAGTTTGCTGAACGTCTAGTGCTTGTTGGTAGTCAGCAAGTTGCGTCTTGAGGCTGTCCACCTCTTCTTCTGCAACGGTTGCTTGCTCTTCCACCATCATCACGCGTTCTTGCGCTTCTTCAACGACCATCATCTGCTCTTCAAGACGCTCACTAAGCTCTTCAAGATCCTCTTGGTAACGTTCGATTTTCTCTTGCTGGCGCAGTGCGTTTTGCACCAATTGCAAGTGGTCAGAAGCCGCTTGATAGTCTTGCTCTAGTGCCGATTCCGATTCGATTAGAAGCTCAAGTTCTTCTTGAACGCGATTAAGCAGATTGTTTTGCTCAATCAACGTCTCGCGTGAGCCAAAGAGCTCAGAGCGCAAAGATAGAGTTTGTTCAAGCTTGTTGCGACGATCGTTAGCATGGCGCATGTAGTCAGCAGCCACGTAGTTTGTCGACTCGGTGATCAAGTGTTTGAACAAGTCACGGTCAGCCTGAGTGGTTTTGATCGCTTCTAGCGTCATGCGGTTTTCACGCAACGCCGATTCCATGTCTTGGAATGCTTTCTTCACACCACCGTTTTGTGGCAGAAGGTAATCGCGCAGTGAGCGTGTAATCGCACTTGAGATACCACCGTAAAGCGAGGCTTCGATCAAACGGTAGAATTTAGAGCGATCACTTGAGTTGCGCAGTTTCTTCGGAATCACACCGAATTCGAACATTTGCGCGTGGTAATCGACGATTGAAGAGAAGGCTTTGAATTGAACGCCTTCAAATTCCGCAATCGCATCTTTGACTTCATTGATTTGACGTACGCGCGCTTGAGTCGCCGATACGCTTTCAACCAGGATATCCGTTGGTTTCACATGGCTTGGAAGACCTTGGATAACAAACGGTTTGATATCTACTTTTTTGTCACGACCCGCGACTTGCTGCAGTTTTACTGCAAACAATAGACGTTGGTTACGTGAGTTCACTACGTCTAGCGCTGCGTAACACGCACCCGGCTGTAGCTTACCGTATAGACCTTTATCGCGAGACGATTGGCTGCTGCCCGCTTCGGTTGTGTTGCGGAAGTGCAGTAGCGTTTGGTCAGGAATCAACGCTGTGATGAACGCTGCCATCGTTGTTGATTTACCGGCACCGTTACCACCCGATAACGTCGTAACCAGACCATCGATATCAAACGTACGGGCAAAGAAGCCGTTCCAGTTGACCATGGTCAGCGATTGATATTTACCGCGTTCAATCATGCTCATGCTTCACCCTCTTCTGTCATTTCTTCTTGGGCTTGTTCTTCTTGATCTTCTTCAGACAGCAAGCTGCCTTGGCTCGGCTCTTTAGTGTGGACTACGGCTTCACCATCACGGATAAGACGCAGCTGCGCTTCACGGATGTCATCGCCCACACGAACATCAGCACCAAAACGGAATACCGCTTCGCTAATGCTGAATTTACCGGTTTCACCGATGTTGATGATCATCCCTAAACGACGTAGGCGACGAAGTGACGTACGTACTTTTTCAAACAGTTTTTCTTTGTCTAGATCCGAACCCGTTGCACGGTTCGTCACGAGTTTCATCAGCTTTTTCTCGTCTGCTAATGCAAGCAACTCGTCGTAAAGCTCTTGATTGGTGAAAATGCCTTCGTGCGCTAAGCGCTCTGGGCTTAGGTATAGGAAACACAGTACCTTACCCACCAGCATATCCAGCTCAGATAAAACACTGCGGCCAATCAATGACGTTGAACGTGGACGTAGGTAGAAAAAGCCTTCTGGCGCTTTTACCAACTCGGTGTTGTAGCGCTGGTAGAAAGAAGAAAGCTCAAGCTCGAAATCAGACAACAACGCGTGATTGTCGAGATCTTCAGTTGAAATATGACGCCCTGCTCGTAGCATGCTGTCTAGCGCTGGGAACAGAGGGTTAGAAATTGCTTTTGCCAGATTATCTGACATGTATTCATTAGTATCGGTCGATGACATTCGCTTGTACCTTTGCCCCAAATTCGTTGATTGCTTTCCAGTCAGGCTGAATCGCTTGATAATCCGATTCCGAATAACCAAGACGTACGGCTTGATCAACGATAATTCGAGCTAAATCAAAGTGATGAGTGTATGGGTGTTGTGCAAGGTAATCTCGCAGCACCACACTCAAATCGATTGGCGTGCCTTGCTCTTTATGCGCTTTTAGCATGTCACCAATGCGTTCTGATAGCTCATCATTGACTTGTTGAAATTCTTCGTATTCCACTTCCATCGGAACTTGGCCGGTTACCTCGTCATCACGCAGTACCAAAGCTTCATCACGAAGGTCGGAAAGCCTTTCTGCATCTGCAAAAGTCAGATACCAAGGCATATCAAAATAGTCTTTTATCGATTGACGCAGACGCGAGCTAAATGCACGGTTCTTATCCATATCGATAGCGGTACGGATGAACTTGTGCACGTGTCGGTCGTAGCCAATCCAGAGGTCAATCGCTTGCTGGCCCCAGCTTGTGATTCGGTCTAGCTTCATTTGCAGACCAAACAAGGCTTCTTCGATGAACTCAAGCTCAGGATCACCGTAAACAATTTCTTGAATATCTAGGATCTGAGTTTGCAGTTCATCACTCGCGGCTTGCAGCGTATCTTGAAGTTCACGCAACGTGCTTGATGTTTCTGACAGAAGTGCTTCACAGTTGTTGATCGCTTCACGCCAGTCTTTGTTTAGCAGGTCGGCAATTTGTTGTTTCACAGATTGCTGCTGCTCATCCATGACACGTTGGTTGAGGTCGATTTGATCAAAGATTTCGCCTACAGAATATTTTAAAACTCCGTACACGTTTTTCTTCCAGTGGCCCGGTGTGCCACCTTTTTGTGCCGCTTCAATCGCTTTCGCCATTTCATCCGCTACCATCGATAGCTGGATAGACAGACGCAGTCTTGAGAACTCGCGATGACGCACGTAGTAATCGGTAATTCCTATCGCTAAAGGCGACAAGCGGTAAATGCTCGCTCCGTCAGTAATTTCACTGACAAAACGGCTAATAAGACGCTGCTTGACCATCTCGTTGATGGCGTTGTTCGCACGAAAAGCGGAGGCTTCGCCAGTCTCATCAAATAGTCGAGTGACGATGGCAAATGCATCGTGCAGTTCACCTTCACCCAGTTCTTCGTCGAACCTTTCATTACTCAGTACGGCGATGGCAATCAAAAATGCCAATCGCTCTGTGGTCAGGTTCAACGAGAAATCGTGCTGCTTAACCCAGCCAACCAACTCATCGATTGGTTGCTCTGCAGCATTGAGAGTCATCTCACTCATTGTTATTCCTGTTTATCGTTCTTTTTGGCCCACACGTGAATATAGCGGCCTAATGAGAGGTATGGCTCTTGTCGACATAGTTGTTTTTCTAGCGCCAACACATCTTCAAACTCGTAATCGCCCATGTATTGCATATTACCTATGTAATCACTAAAGGAACGAATACCAGATTTGCCACAAATGCTAAAACCAGCCTCTTCTATCCAGTGATAGACATCTTCCGGTTTCAAGCCTTTTTGCGGCTGTAGTTTAAATCTTTTTCGGTGGGGCATGCCGTCTAAAATATGAGGAATGTTGCCACAAACCACGTTTTTGTAGACTAAACCATGGTGGTTATAGAACATCACTGATGCGATGCCCCCCGGCTTTACTTGTTCCAATACTGTCTCTAGCGCCGTTTTAGGATCAACGAGCCACTCCATGACAGCGTGGAACATAACGAGATCCACCTGTTCTTCCATGTGCTCCGCAATGGACTGAACAGGCGAATGAATCAGGCGATACTGCTCAAGCAAACCGTTTTTTTCAATATCCTGTTTGGCTAGTTGCAGCATTTCCGAAGATAGATCACATAACGCAACACGATGTCCGAGCTTAGCAAGCTTTTGCGACATTTGTGCTAAACCACCACCTGCATCAAGTACTTCTAGGGGTTGCTGGCTCGCATCCAATTCACTTAGAATCTGTAGAAAATCTTCCCACACAATGATTTGGCGGATCTCCCCTTTATCGGAGCCGTAAATATTTTTTGCAAATTTGTGGGCGATATCGTCGAAATTGCGGTCTTCTGTCACTTCTGCTGAGTTATCATATCGGATTGTGCCGCTATTCTGGCACAAGGAAAGCAGGAATAAAGAGGGTCACCCTCATTTTTATTATCAATTGATGTTTTTTCGGACTATTTATGTATGTTTGAGCTGAAAAAAGTAATGTCAGCCTTGCTTATGCCGCTTCCGGCATTGCTACTGATAGGCTTGTTAGGTCTTGCTCTCATTAGTTTTACCACAAAACGTAAAACTGGCTGCTTCGTTGTTCTGTTCTCTTTTGTTGGCCTTTTTCTAGTTGCCTTCCAACCTGTTTCAACCAAGCTTCTCATGCCACTTGAGCGCGAGCATAAGGCCTTTTTACCTGTGTCGGGTACCATTGACTACGTTATGGTGCTGGGTAATGGCCACGTGGTCGATGACGAAATTCCACCAACATCGCAATTAAGCCGCGCGGCGTTGATGCGATTAACGGAAGGCATTCGTATTTTGCGTATGTACCCAGGCGCAAAGCTAATTTTATCTGGTTATGATGGTGGCTCTGAGATCAGCCATGCTCGTATGATGGCAAACGTTGCTTTGGCATTAGGTGTTGCAAAATCCGACATTATTTTGTTAGAAGACGCAAAAGACACGTGGGAAGAAGCAAGACAAGCCGCCGCTTTTGTTCAACAAAAAGAGATTGTGCTGGTCACGTCAGCGAGCCACATGAGCCGTGCGCTGTACGAGTTTAACGCAGCTGGAATTAAACCCATCCCTGCTCCAACGAATTTCTTAGCGATAGACGAAGTTAGCCAACCGTGGGACAAGTATTCACCTAAAGCTCGCTACCTTGAGCAAACTGAACTGTTTTGGCATGAATACCTTGGTAGCGTTTGGCAAAGACTGCGTGACACCGTAGGACAAACGCCGATGGTGGAAGCGGAATAAACCCGATTTATAAACACAAAAAAGGAGAGCACTGGCTCTCCTTTTTCTTTACTGCTTGTCTAATGGTGATTAATCACCTGCGAACATGTAGCCTTCACCGTGAACGGTCACAAAAATTTGTGGGTTCTTAGGATCAAACTCCATCTTAGCGCGCATGCGTCGGATAAGAACATCAATCGTACGATCATTTGGAGCATCAACTCGATGACTGATCATATTCAAAATACGTTCACGACTCAGCACTTGATTCGGGTAAGACGATAACGCCACCAAAAGCTCATATTCTGCTTTGGTTAGTTTTACTGGCTCACCATTACGGCTAAGTGCTCGACGCTGAATATCGAATGTCCACTCACCAAAGCGAACAATGTGTTCATCGTTTGTTTCGCTTGCCGCTTTACTTGCTCCACTTCGCGCCGCAGAAATGCGCCACAGTAGATTTTTAACTCGAACTAGTAATTCCCTTAGTTCAAAAGGCTTTGTCACATAATCGTCTGCGCCCATCTCTAGGCCGACGATTTTGTCGATGCTATCCGTGCGTCCTGTTACCAATATGATGCCGATGTCTGATTGACTGCGTAGCTCACGCGTAAGCATTAGGCCGTCTTCGCCCGGCAAGTTAATATCCAACATAATAAGGTCGACATCACCGCCTTGCAGAACTTCGCGCATCTCCGCGCCACTTTCTGCTTCGCTAACTTTGTAACCTTCATTTTGGAAATATCCCGCAAGCTTACTACGAGTTACAACATCATCTTCTACGACTAATACGTGATAGCTCATTTACACCACTTTCTGTCTTCTTATTATCCAAGACGTATTCTATTCATAACTAGTAACATTTCTAGTCATAGATACATTAAAAAGCAAGATTTAGCGTTTTTATTGATTCAAAACAAGCTTGCCCATCACCGTTAATAAGTGCACACAATTCAACATAATCAACAATAATTATAGTTACTGCTATTCATCTTATTTGATTACACTTAGGGGATATCCCTAATTGACTTTATGATGCAATACTCGAAGCATCCTTCAGGAGCCAAAAATGCAAGAAGTGAAAGCTTTTAATGAAAAGCGTGCTGAAATTTACTGGTGGTTTTCGAGCTTATTCGCTAAAGAACTCAGCGAAAAAGAACTAGAAACCTACCACAGTGTTGAAATTCGCAGTTTTTTAGCGGGCTTAGGTGAGAACGAATCACTCAAGCCAGCCGTTGATAGCCTAGTTGATGCCCTAAACCGACTCCAAGACCGCAATGATGCTCAACTAGAACTTGCAGCAGATTTTTGCGAGCTGTTCTTAAAAACAGATAAGTATGGGGCACTGCCGTACGCTTCTATGTACATTGGTGAATCAGGCTTGCTTAATGACAAACCTGCAGAAGAAATGGAAAAACTGATGGCAGATTTTGGGGTTCAGGTAGACGAAAACCTCAAAGAACCAGCAGACCATCTTGCTGTCGAATTGGACTTTTTGGGCAACATGATCATTCGCTCAAATGAGTTAGAGCAAGAAAAACATATGGAAGAGGCTTTCGTTAAACAAAATGACTTCATCCAAAATCAACTCATGTCTTGGTTGCCAAAATTTGCTGAAAAATGTAAGCAATTTGATGAATTTGGCTTCTACTTAAGCGTTGCGCAACTATTAATTGCATTTTGTAAACTGGACAGCGCTTACCTTCTTGGTGAATAATCACCGCCTATTTTAGGGAGCCTGCCTGTCGGGCTCCCTATTTTATTCGCTTGCTTTTAATCTGGCTCAAAGACGTTCGTTCATTTAGCAGTCAAAATGTGACTTCAAATACACAAAACTCTTGCTGAAAATATTGCCAGTCAGCCCACATAGGGCTAAAATGTGAACGCAAACGATTAAATATGATTTATATGTAAACCGCTGAAATATAGCGGTTTTTGTTTTTTATTAATAGGTTGATAACCACTTCCTCATATTTAGTAGGAAGCCGAGTACCTTCAACCAAGTTGCTACAAATCTTTTTATACCGATTTCGGTACAACCGCTGCCTACTAGAATAGACACTACTGTTGTTGTGGTGTTTAGTTTGCGCAAAAAACTAAGCGTATGGTTGTATTCACTACGGTATTAAGTAGCTCGATACAGGACATCATTTATGGCCACTATAAAAGACGTTGCTCGCTTAGCCGGCGTTTCTACCACGACAGTTTCGCACGTTATTAATAAGACACGTTTTGTTGCAGAAGCAACCCAAGAAAAAGTAATGAAAGCGGTTGATGAGCTTAACTACGCACCAAGCGCAGTTGCTCGTAGTTTAAAATGCAACTCAACTCGTACTATTGGTATGTTGGTAACACAGTCAACTAACCTATTCTTCTCTGAAGTGATCGACGGTGTAGAAAGTTACTGCTACCGTCAAGGTTACACATTGATCTTGTGTAATACCGGCGGCATCTACGAGAAACAGCGCGACTACATCCGCATGCTTGCTGAGAAACGTGTAGATGGCATTTTGGTGATGTGTTCAGATCTAACCGAAGAACTAAAAGAGATGCTAGATCGTCACTCAGACATCCCGAAAGTTGTGATGGATTGGGGCCCAGAGAGTTCTCGTGCGGACAAGATCATCGATAACTCTGAAGAAGGTGGCTACCTAGCAACTAAATACCTTATCGATAACGGCCATACTGACATCGCCTGCCTGAGTGGTCACTTTGAGAAACTTGCTTGCCAAGAGCGTATCGCTGGTTTTCGTCGTGCCATGGCTGAAGCAAAACTGCCAATCAATGAAGATTGGATTCTTGAAGGTAACTTTGAATGTGATACTGCGGTACTGGTTGCAGACAAGATCACCGCGATGGAAAAACGCCCTACTGCAGTATTCTGTTTTAACGACACCATGGCACTTGGCTTAATGAGCCGTCTGCAACAAAACGGCATCAAGGTTCCAGATGACGTTTCTGTTATCGGTTACGACAACATTGAACTTGCAGAGTACTTCTCACCACCACTAACAACGATTCACCAACCTAAACGTCGTGTGGGTAAAAATGCGTTTGAGATCCTACTTGAACGCATTAAAGATAAAGAACACGAAAAGCGTGTGTTCGAGATGCAACCAGAGATTGTTATCCGCAACACCGTTAAGAAACTTAATTAAATGAACACAAGCGCCCTTAGGGGCGCTTTTTTTATTAAAAAAATAACACTTCCCGCACACTTTGCCTCATTCTTAAAAACAATAACTTCCATAAGTTACTGTTTTCTTTACATGTGAATTATTAATTCCCGCTTCTTTTCAAACATTAAATACAATTCTCAATTATGAGTACCCATGCACAAAATGGCATTATTTATTGAATCAAGATCACGTTTTAAAATCTAAAGTGTGATGTTAATTCAATATACGAAGTATCCTCATCTGGTCACGCACAGGGCAAACCATCCGAAAGGGTGGGACGCAAAGCCTCCGGCCTGAACCATAGTAGTATATGGAAGGTAGCGGGGTTACCGATGGCAAGTGTGCAACCAATGTCTTTACCCTTTAATGACATTGCCTTTGCGCACGTTTGCTACTCTCTCGGACCTGACTTTTGGTGGCGTAATATTAATTACACCGAGATAACAAAACATGGATAAACCGATACTCAAAGACTCTATGAAGCTATTTGAGGCACTTGGTACTATCAAGTCGCGCTCAATGTTTGGTGGCTTCGGACTTTTCGCTGATGAAACGATGTTTGCACTAGTGGTAAACAACCAGCTTCATATACGAGCAGACCAACAAACTTCATCTGACTTCGAGACACAGGGTCTAAAGCCTTACGTTTATAAAAAACGTGGCTTCCCAGTCGTTACTAAGTACTACGCTATTTCCAGCGAACTATGGGAATCTAGCGATCGCTTAATTGAAGTAGCGAAAAAATCCTTAGAAAACGCCAAACTTGAGAAAGAACAACAAGCGAGCACTAAGCCTAATCGCTTGAAAGATCTGCCGAATCTGAGATTGGCTACAGAAAGAATGCTTAAGAAAGCGGGTATTGATTCTGTTGCTCAACTTGAAGAAGAAGGCGCACTAAGTGCTTATAAAGCGATCAGAGACACGCACTCCACCACAGTTAGCCTTGAGCTACTTTGGGCCTTAGAAGGTGCTATTAACGGCACACACTGGAGTGTAGTTCCCCAGTCTCGTCGTGAAGAATTAATGAATGGCCTTTCGTAACAGAAGTCTGCTCTAATCTATCGACTAAAGCCGCAGTGTGAACTGCGGTTTTTTTATGAAATTTTTATAGCTCCCCTCGTGTCTACTCCTTTGTAAATCCCAAAACACCCGTATCTTCAGCGCCACGACTTAGTTTCGATAACGAGATTGTTAAAACAATATTCAGTATGAATACTTTAAGCGGTAGCCTAGATATAGAAACGGAGCACACATGAATAAAAAACTTATCTTTGGACTGATACTTGTTGCCACCATTCTTTTGTTAGGCGCTAATTTTGGTCAATACCTAACGCTTGAAAACGCAAAAGCGCAGCAAGAAGCGCTCAATTCATTCATCGAAACCAACATCGTCTATGCCGCCACGGTGTATTTTTTAGCGTATGTTGCGATTACCGCATTTTCTATTCCCGGAGCAGCAGTGGTTACTTTGCTAGGCGCAGCTTTGTTTGGGTTTTGGTTTAGCTTACTTTTGGTTTCTTTTGCCAGTACGATCGGTGCGACCTTAGCTTTCTTGAGTAGCCGATATTTGCTTAGGGATTGGGTTCAATCGAGATTTGGGGAAAAGCTTGTTGCGATTAACCAAGGAGTAAAAAAGGATGGCGCGTTTTATCTGTTTTCTTTGCGCTTAATTCCAGTGTTCCCATTTTTCCTCATCAACCTACTGATGGGATTAACACCTATGAGCATTGCGCGCTTTTATTTAACCAGTCAAATAGGCATGCTCCCTGGTACTGCCGTTTACCTTAACGCTGGTACTCAGTTAGCAACCATTGATAGCCTTTCTGGTATCGTATCCCCGACTGTATTAGCATCTTTTGCTTTGCTGGGGCTGTTTCCAATACTCGTAAAATGGGTTATGAATAAGGTCAGGCCAACCCCTACTCAGCCAAATGGCAGTATTTGATGAAAATCTTTATCGCGAAAAATCCAGCAGAAGCGCACATCGTATGTGAACTATTAAAAACTGAAGATATATGCTGTGAGGTGCGTGGCGAAGGACTTTTTGGTCTGAAAGGTGAGCTTCCTTTTGGCGATGATACTGATCCTTATGTTTGGCTATTAGATCCAGAACAACAATTGAAAGCTCACGCAATTATTGAAGCATTTAGGCAGCAGTCACAAAGCAACATATATGAAGACTGGCAATGTCCTCATTGTCTTGAACACAACGAAGGACAGTTTGGTGCGTGTTGGCAATGTGGATATCAAATTGGGGAGCCATAATCACTCCCCTATTCTCGCATTTTAGGTGTCTATCTTGATGGCTAGGCGACGATACTTTGTTGCTTTATAAATTCGATAGAGTGTTGGTTAAAATCTTCAGGACGCTCTACATTGCAAACATGACCGCAGTTTGGAATTTCACGCAAGATACTGAGCTTATGCGCTGCAACCATCTCTTTCACCGGTTGGATGAACATATAGTCTCTATCACCCATCAAATACAATGTCGGTATGGGTAACTCTCTGTCTTTGAAGTACTTCATCAATGGGTTTACATCCGCGGCAAGAATAAACCAGCGTTTAAATTCTTTTTGGCACAGCTTCTTTGCTTCTCGAATAAACAAATGCCTTGATTCACGCTGACTTCGTTGCGGCATCACAATGTAGGCAAACAGTTTATACAACCACATATAAGGCAAGATATGTTTACAGAAATTACCCAACTTAACCAAAATCTGCGAACGCGTATTCAAGCGTGTCACCGCACCGCCTAAAACCATCGAACGAACTCTTTCAGAAGACAACTCCGCTAAGTTTCGAACAATGATCGTACCCAACGACATGCCAACAAAGTGCGCCGACTGGATTTTTAGGTGATCCAGCACTTTTAATATATCTTGCGTCACTTCCGTGAAGGTGTAACGACTAGTTATCAACTCTTTCAAAAGCTGATTGGATTTTCCATGTCCTCGTAAGTCGATCAGCAACAAATTAAAGTGCTGCTTATATGCTTTAATTTGTTTAAACCATATCGAAGAACTGCCACCAGCACCATGCACGAAAACAACCCACTCATTACTAGTAGGATGCAAATAGGTTTTGTGAAAAAGCAGTGGCTGAGTCATGAGTCAGTATAAGTAAGATTCTTTGTGATAGAGAGTGACAGAATCCTATCACACTCCGTAAAACCAAGGTAATAAAGGCACCTCAATAGGTGCCTTTGGTTACACTTTTTATCAAACTTGCGTCAATTTAACGCTGAACGATAGAGTTGCAAATACGATTCTGCGGCCTTCCGCCAGCAGAAATCTTTTTGCATTGCATGCAGTTGTACTCTTTGCACTTCCGTCAGGTTTTGCGCATACAACAGCAACGCTCGCAGCATAGTAAGTAGCAGCGCTTGAGACGTCGGTTCATAAAATACAAATCCAGTAGCGTCGCAAGGGTCTACGTAGTAATCATTCACACTGTCTTTTAAGCCACCTACCCCTCTCACGATAGGTAAGGTGCCATAAGCCATGCTGTAGATCTGATTTAAGCCACATGGTTCGAATTCAGAAGGCATTAAGAAGAAATCCGAACCAGCTTCAACTAAATGCGCGAGTTCATTGTCATACGCCTCAACAAATACAAACTTGTCGGAGAATTGCGCCGCAACCTCTTCCAATTGTGCAGCCAAAACGGGATCACCCGTCCCAACAACAACGACTTGAACATCATGCTTCAAAAAATCCGCCAAAGCCGGCAGCAAGTAATGCACGCCTTTTTGCTGAGTCAAACGACAAACCATACCAAACATGGCTACGTCTTTTTCAGCAAGGTTTAGCCTCTGCTGTAATGCGCGTTTACAAGTGTTTTTACCTAGAACCATACTTTGTTTGTCGGCACTATAGTTCATTGGCAAATAAACATCAGTTTCTGGATTCCAAGCACTGTAATCGCAACCATTTAAAATTCCGACTAGATCCCCTGCCCGTTGCTGAAACTCCCATGCCATTCCATGACTGCCAAGTTCTGTCTTTAGCTCTTCAGCGTACGTGGGGCTGACTGCATTTATCTTATCGGCATTCATTACGCCAGCTTTGAGCATAGTAATATGCGTTGCACTCACCGCCGCATCGGGAACGTTTCGGCAGTGAAACTCAGGCAAACACTGTACGTCGTCGTAACTAAATACGCCTTTAAAGACCGCATTATGAATTGAAATGACGCTTTTTGTATGAGCAAAAAAGGGATCATTGCCATACCTGTGCTTAAGCAAAAACGGAACCAGCCCTGTGTGCCAATCATTTGCATGGATGATATCAGGTTGAAACGCCAGTTTCGGCAACATGTCGAGGCATGCAGCGCTGAAAAACGCAAAACGTTCACCATTATCGGTATACGCTTGGTTGTTCTCTGCATACATTGATGGTCGATTGAAGTACGGCTCACAATCAATCAGATAGACAGGATTGTTTCCTAACGTAAGCAATAGAACTCGATACTTTGTATGCGGCCATGACGTTAGATTTGTTTCTAGCACAACTTCTGCGTCCGCTAATCTTTCGATACTGGTGTACGCAGGAATCGTAATTCTTACATCTTGCTGTAGGTTTTGAAGAGCTTCCGGCAGTGCCTTGGCAACATCTGCCAAGCCACCACTTTTAATAAGACCTTCAACCTCAGAAGCTACAAACAGAATGGATAAGTTGTTAGTAGCCAACTCGTGCTCCTTTCGGAATAACAACAATGCCCTCTTCCGACACATGGAAATGCTTTTTATCTTCTTGAAGATTCACACCAATTTGAGTGCCAGGTGCAATATCGGCATCCTTGTCGACAATAACACGACGTAACACACAGCCTTCGCCAATTTTTACGTCACCTAATAGGATACATTCGCTAATATCACACGCGGATGCAATATTGCTGCGAAATCCAAGTACTGACTTCTCGATACGAGAACCACGAACATAACTGCCATTACATACCAAGCTATCGATGATCTGCACTCGACCGTTGTCTGAATCGGTAAACGTTGCAGGTGGCAATGGTGGGTAATAGGTATGAAGAGGCCACTTACGGTTGTACAAAGAGAATGGCGCGTCTTTTTCTAATAGATCCATGTGCGCTTGCCAATAAGCATCAATCGTACCTACATCACGCCAGTAAACCTCTTCTTTCTCACCACTGATTCTGTTGGTGCTGAAGTCATAGACAAAAACGTCACCACGAGGGAACATTTTCGGGATGATATCTTTACCAAAATCATGAGAAGAAGCTTCATTGTCTGCATCTTCCACGAGTTCAGAAAATAGAACTTGTGCTTCGAATACGTAGTTCCCCATCGAGACTAACGCGAAATCTGGTTCTCCAGGAATCGATTTTGGATTAACGGGTTTTTCCTCAAAGCCAATCATTCTGCCTTCAGCATCAACCTCTATTACACCAAACTGAGAAGCTTCTTTTAGTGGCATGCGCAGTGCAGACACCGTCAATGACGCCTTCTTCTCCGTATGGAAGTTCAGCATCTGCTTGATGTCCATCTTGTAAATGTGGTCAGAGCCAAAGATACAAACCTGATCCGGTTCTTCAAGCTCCATAAAACGTAGGTTCTGATAGATAGCATCTGCAGTGCCTTCATACCAACGCTTACCCGTACGCATTTGCGCAGGAATTGGGTCAATAAAGCGATCAGTAATACCATTAATGTTCCACCCTTTTTTCAAGTGATGGAAAAGAGACTGAGATTTAAATTGAGTAAGGACATAAATGCGCATCAGATCCGCATTTACAAAGTTGTTTAGAGCGAAATCAATCAGCCGATAACTTCCACCAAAAGGTACCGAAGGTTTACTACGGGATTCAGTTAAAGGTCTCAAACGAGAGCCTTCACCGCCAGCAAGAATCATTCCCAAAACACCAGCCATTCGTTGTTCTCCATATCGTTATAGCTTGGATTTAGTACTCACTTGAATGAGTAAAACTCGGGGAGTCAAGCGAATACATTGTTGCACCTACACCTGAGCCTCTATTGAGCCCTTGCAGTGTAGATAAAAAAGCTATTGCATTTTCCAGTATGCAAATATTCAAATTGTTCTTATTTTTTGACGCTAAATAAATGCATACAATTGCACTAATTTTGTAATAAATTATCCAACCAGAATCTAAATTACAATTTTTAATATGCCGTTCTGTGTTGCATACAAAGGTTACTTGCTCAAGACGATATCCAGATCACACAAGGCCAAGTAAGCGATTACATTGTGAAAACAATTTACGAACGCGTTAACTACAGTTCATATTTGAAATACCAAGATATAACAAATGTGTGAATATAAAATGAATAGTTCAACTGAATGTTGTTTACAGAAAAGACACTTGTAGATTCATACAAAACAAATCGCTAAAAGTGGGAAAACAGAGCTTAAAAACGGTAGGGAAAGGAGCAGATGGAAACCCGCTTAGACAGGAAGATATAAAAATAAAGGCAGCGTATTTGCTGCCTTTATTTTACAAGTTGAGCTTAAGCTTTCGCTTTTTTACGTTTATCAGTGACTTCCCACTTACCATCAACGTAAAGTGCAGTCCAACCACTTGGTTTACCGTCGTCTTCTGAACGAACATAGTTCTCTTTCGTCTTACGGCTAAAGCGAACCACGGCTGGGCGGCCATCTGGATCCTCTTGAGGAGCCGTTGTTAGGTACTTAAACTTCTCTGGTAGACGCTCTTCAAAACGCGCCAGTTCAGAGACTAGAGGAGCTCTTGTTTCACGCGATTTAGGGAAGTTGCTTGCCGCCATAAATAGGCCAGAAGCACCATCACGAAGCACGAAGTACGCATCTGAGTTTTCACATGGCAATTCAGGGAAGTGCACAGGATCTTCTTTAGGTGGCGCTACTTCACCGTTCTTCAGGATTTTACGGGTGTTCTTACAAGTTTCACTCGTACAATCCATGTATTTACCAAAGCGGCCGTTCTTAAGCACCATGTCTGAGCCACACTTGTCACACTCAACAACAGGGCCATCGTAGCCTTTCACTTTGAATTCGCCGTACTCAACAACATAGCCTTCACAGTTCGGGTTGTTACCACAAACGTGCATCTTGCGCTTGTCATCAATCAAGTACGCGTCCATCGCAGTTTCACAGATCGGACAACGTTTTTTCGCACGAAGAGCAGCCGTTTCAACGTCTTCTTCTAAAACGTTGATAATACCTTCTTCGTCACCCAAGTTAATGGTTGTCTTACAACGTTCTTTAGGTGGCAATGCGTAACCAGAACAGCCTAAGAATACGCCTGTAGAAGCGGTACGAATACCCATAGGGCGACCACATGTCGGACACTCGATATCCGTCATCACAATGTGGTTTAGCTTCATACCACCTTCAGATTCATCTAACTCGGCTTTTTCTAGGTCACCAGTGAAATCCGCAAAGAAGTTGTCTAGCACTGCTTTCCAGTTCACTTCACCTTCTGCGATTTGGTCCAGTTTCTGTTCCATACGCGCAGTAAAGTCGTAGTTCATTAAATCGTTGAAGCTGTCATCAAGACGGTCAGTAACAATTTCACCCATTTTTTCAGCGTAGAATCGGCGCTGATCTACTTTTACGTAGCCACGGTCTTGAATAGTAGAAATGATCGATGCGTAAGTCGAAGGACGACCAATGCCTCGTTTTTCTAGCTCTTTAACCAATGCAGCTTCCGTAAAGCGCGCAGGTGGCTTTGTAAAGTGCTGTTTAGGGTCAAGTGACTCTAAGCTCAGCTTATCGCCAAGTTGTACCGCAGGAAGGATTGTGTCCTCGTTTTTGCCCATTGGACGCTGTACGCGAGTCCAACCATCAAACTTAAGGATACGACCTTTCGCTTTTAGCGTGTATTCCGCCGCTTTTACGCTGATTGTGGTTGAATCATATTCTGCAGGTGTCATTTGACACGCAACGAACTGATTCCAGATCAATGAGTAAAGCTTGTGAGCATCCGCATCTACACCTTGCAAGTCTTCTGCTTTCACTGACACATCAGATGGACGAATCGCTTCGTGCGCTTCTTGAGCACCTTCTTTGCTGCCGTACGTTAGTGGCTTAGCTGGAAGATACTTGTCACCAAACTCTGAATCAATGAAGTCACGAACAGCATCAACTGCTTCCGCACTCAAGTTAGTCGAGTCGGTACGCATATAAGTGATGTAACCCGCTTCATACAGACGCTGAGCTAACATCATGGTTTTCTTAACGCCGTAACCTAAACGGGTACTTGCCGCTTGCTGCAATGTTGATGTGATGTATGGCGCAGAAGGCTTGCTCTTCGTCGGGCGGTCTTCGCGCTTACACACTTCGTAGCTTGCGTTTTCAAGAACAGAAATGGCTGCCTTAGTTTCTGTTTCGTTAACAGGTTTAAACGCAACGCCATCTTTCTGCGCAACCAGCAGTTTGAAATCTGACTTATCTTTAGTTTTGGTATTTGCGTGAATATCCCAGAATTCTTCTGGCACAAATGCGTTGATTTCACGCTCACGTTCTACCAATAGCTTCACCGCTACAGATTGAACACGACCAGCAGACAGGCCACGTGCCACTTTCTTCCATAACAATGGAGAAACCATGAAACCTACAACGCGGTCCATGAATCGACGAGCTTGCTGCGCATTAACGCCATCCATATTTAACTCGCCAGGAGTCTGGAAAGCTTGTTGGATAGCATTTTTAGTAATTTCGTTAAAGACTACTCGTTTGTATCGCTCTTCATCGCCACCGATGATCTCACGAAGGTGCCATGCGATTGCTTCCCCCTCGCGGTCCAAATCGGTTGCGAGATAAACGCAATCAGCATCTTTGGCTAATTTTTGTAGTTCGCTTACGACTTTTTCTTTACCCGGAAGAATCTGATAGTTCGCTTCCCAGTCATGATATGGGTTAATCCCCATTTTTTTGATCAGCGCTTTGCGATCTTTTTCTTTTTTAACGCGCGCTTTCTCTTCTGCGCTCATCCCTTTTGTTGAGATAGCTGCAGCTTTCTTCTCACCAGTGCTTTGACCGGCCGTAGGCAGATCACGCACATGACCAACACTAGACTTAACAATAAAGTCCTTACCAAGGTACTTATTTATCGTCTTTGCCTTGGCTGGAGACTCCACTATAACGAGTGATTTACCCATAACTGACTCTAACGTCCTTCATAATAATGCGGGTAGAAACCTCGTTTTAAGGTCACCCGCATAGTGTTCTATTTCATTGCTTCTTTTTTTACTATTGTGCGAGATGAAAAGAAGATCAACTGCTTTTTTGAAATTCAGATCCGATTGGTTGACAATTCATCGTCTTTATACTTCAAAGAGACAGGGGTCTGAAAGGTATTGAGCGGCATATCTAAGCAGGCAAACTTTGCTACTGCTAATCCAATGCAATAAATTTTGTTACTCATCACAAAATATTTTCTGTCAATATGGCGCAACCTTAGGTTGTTGCGCTGAAAGCCACTTTGTATCCGCGTAACCTCAGTACTGAGTTAACCCTCGCCTCAAATCAACCAACGTGGTGATGGAATTAATCATGCAAACCCTTAAAGAATATGGGTATACTTCGCCACACTTTTTAATTTGTAATGAATGATGAGAACGTTATGTCTGATAGAAAGTTTATTGAAGAATTCGACCTTCTTTTAATCGCAAACCAAATCATCCAAGAGCACGATGATTACATCAACGGAATGCGAGCGACAAGCGTAGAAGAAAAAGACGGGGTTTTGGTGTTTAAAGGTGAGTACTTTCTGGATGACAAAGGCTTACCAACCGCAAATACTACGGCAGTATTCAATATGTTCAAATACTTAGCCCATCACCTTTCTAAAGAATTTACGCTGATTAAATAACAGCAAATTAAGACAAAAAAGCCAGAGCATCATCGCTCTGGCTTTTCAGTTAGAGATCTAGCTGCTCAACGCTTTAAGCTTGTCGAAATAATCCGGGAATGTTTTGGACGTACATTTAGGGTCATTAATCGTCACTGGTGTATCGCTTAACGCCACCAGAGAAAAGCACATCGCCATACGATGATCATCGTAGGTATCAATCGCCGCATGTTTAAGGTGAGGTACTGGTTTAACGATGATGTAATCCTCACCTTCTTCCACTTCCGCACCAACTTTACGAAGCTCTGTTGCCATTGCAGACAAACGATCGGTTTCTTTTACACGCCAGTTATAAACATTGCGAATTGCCGTGGTACCTTCAGCAAACAAAGCCGTCGTCGCGATAGTCATTGCTGCATCTGGAATATGGTTGTAATCCATATCGATGCCCTTAAGCTTACCGACGCGGGAAATAACG
Source organism: Vibrio sp. YQ_11 (assembly GCF_043103065.1). NCBI lineage: Bacteria > Pseudomonadati > Pseudomonadota > Gammaproteobacteria > Vibrionales > Vibrionaceae > Vibrio > Vibrio sp. YQ_11. The sequence goes on from NZ_JBICJM010000013.1 coordinate 57,646, forward strand.
TAATCATCGCCCCATTCAATCTCTGCGCCCATTTTTTCTAGCGCATCAGCAAATTGAATATCACCTTGGATGCTATTTTTACCGATGCCAGTTACTTTGACTTCACCGCCTTTGATTGCTGCCGCAGCTAAAAAGTAAGAAGCCGACGAAGCATCCCCTTCCACAAGAAAATCACCAGGCGCAACATAGTGCTGACCAGCTGGAATCACAAACTCTTGATAGTCGTTGTTGATCACTTCGACACCGAACTGCTTCATGATATGCAGCGTAATATCAATGTAAGGCTTTGATACCAAATCACCTTCAATCTTAATACGCACTTCGCCTTCGGCAAGTGGTGCAGACATCAAAAAAGCCGTGAGAAACTGACTAGAAATAGAACCATCAATCGACACTGTGCCTGCTTTCAGACCAGTACCGACAATCTTTAGTGGTGGGTAGTTTATGTTTTCCAGATATTCAATATCTGCTCCCGCCTCTTGCAATGCAGTCACAAGATGACCAATTGGTCGTTCTTTCATACGAGGCTCGCCAGTAAGCACATATTCACCTTGACCAACACAAAGTGCGGCTGCTAAAGGTCGCATGGCTGTGCCCGCATTGCCCAGAAAGAGCTCGACAGGTTCTGATACTGAGAACGGACGACCAAGGCCTTCAACTACACATTCTGTTTTATCTGCAGATAATGTGTACTTCACGCCTAGTTTAGTGAGTGCGTTTAGCATGTGACGAATGTCGTCACTATCGAGAAGGTTGGTGAGACGAGTCGTCCCCTTTGCTAATGCAGCGAGTAAAAGTGCTCGATTAGAAACACTTTTGGAACCAGGAAGGTTCACTTCCCCTTGAATTTTATTGATCGGTTGTAACGTTAGGCTTTCCATTAAAAGTTGATAATCCTTTGTGCTCTCAATTCACGCTGTTGTGAGAGCTAAACAATTCTTCGTGGATTCAGACTAACGAAAAAACCAGCACAAAACCAGAGCAAATCTGCGCTAATTTCTGAATAATTAGTCAACGATAAAATTGACGCTAAAACACCCACTCAGTACGCTAAATCTACGCGCACTCCATCATCGAAATATAAGATACGAACTTCATCCCCTCGGCTAAACAGCATATTTTTATCAACATCCTGAATAACGTTGATCAGTTTATCGCCTTTAACTTTAATTAGCAGTTCAACCAACTTATATTCAACTGTGTATTGATAATTACTTTGGTTTTGAGCAACCGCAGCGCCAGCCAGTGCGCCAACTGCTGTGGCTACCTCTTTACCCGTGCCACCACCAAACTGGTTGCCAACTAAACCACCAATGGTTGCCCCTAATAGGGTTTTCCAACCGTTACTTTTCGATTGCACAACTTCTTGTTGAGTGATGTAACGCACTGAATCTATCTTCCCGTACACCACTTCATTCACTGGTTTTGCGACATTCCTTTGGTACGCTGCATTGGCGAAAAGGGGTAAAAACAGTATGATCCAAGGACATACTTTCAAAAATTTTCTAACTCGAGTCATCACAAGTTCCTTTGGTTCGATATTGGTCAGTACTTTTCTATGGCAATCTATTTAACTGAACTCGATTCAACGTTCAACTTCCCATCCCCTTACGAAGCTCTGTCAGATCCCAATGGTCTGTTGGCTTTTGGCGGAGACTTAGATCCACATAGAATTTTGAGTGGCTACTACCAAGGTATTTTCCCTTGGTATGGTCCAGGAGAACCCATTTTATGGTGGAGTCCTTCGCCACGTGCGGTGTTTGATCCTTTAACGTTTAAGCCATCAAAAAGTCTTAAAAAGTTTCAGCGCAAGCATCAATATAAAGTCACTATAAATCAAGCGACTGAGCGCGTCATTCAACTTTGCTCGTCTACCCGGCCAGCAGATGAAACATGGCTGAATGAAGAGATGCAAGCCGCTTATATTCAGCTATCCAACCTAGGGCATTGCCACTCAGTAGAAGTATGGCATGACAACACGCTTGTTGGCGGTTTATACGGCATTAGCGTGGGTCAACTTTTTTGTGGCGAGTCCATGTTCAGTTTGAAAGACAACGCATCAAAAATCGCATTGTGGTATTTGTGTTCGCATTTGGCGTCAAAGCATGGTCAATTAATAGATTGTCAGGTGATGAACCCGCACTTGGCATCCCTCGGCGCATTTGAACTTGACCGAGACGAGTTCATACAAAAGCTACTATCTTTAAGAGAAAAGCAAACGGCTTCTGACACCTTTACGCCCCAAGTTTTGCAGGATTCAGAATCATGAGCACAGATCTACAACACATTCGAATTGGGTTAACCAACAACCATCCTTGTAGCTATTTACCGGAGCGACAAGAGCGTGTTGCGGTGGCATTGGACGCTGAATTACATACTGAACAAAACTATCAACTATTGATGGCTAATGGCTTTCGTCGAAGCGGAGATACGATATACAAACCACATTGCGAGCGTTGCCATGCTTGCCAGCCTATTCGCATATCGATACCTGATTTCGTACTATCTAAGAGTCAAAAACGACTGCTCAGTAAAGCCAAAAATCTGCGTTGGGAGATGAAAACGGAGATGGACGCCGAGTGGTTTGAGCTCTACAGCCGTTACATTTGCAAGCGACACAAAAACGGTACCATGTACCCTCCAAAGCGAGATGAGTTCTCACGTTTTGCACAAACGAACTGGCTGACAACGTTGTTCTTGCACATCTATGATGAATCAAATCAACTACTTGGTGTAGCGGTGACTGATGTGATGGCACAATGTTCTAGCGCGTTTTATACGTTTTTTGAACCAGACTACCCACTTTCACTCGGTACACTAGCGGTGCTGTACCAAGTGAACTACTGCCAACAAAATAACGAGCAGTGGCTATATTTGGGTTATCAGATTGATGAATGTCCAGCAATGAACTACAAAACGCGTTTTCAACGCCACCAAAGGCTAGTAAATCAGCGTTGGCAAGGGTAGAATACGCCCCAACTTTACATAATTCCTATTTAGCGGCACAATAACGCTCGCTAATATTGCCTAATTTCTAAAGAGGATTAAATGGCTAAAGAAGACGTAATCGAGATGCAAGGTACTGTCCTTGACACTCTACCAAACACTATGTTCCGTGTTGAACTTGAAAACGGTCACGTTGTGACTGCTCACATCTCTGGCAAGATGCGCAAGAACTACATCCGTATCCTAACGGGTGACAAAGTAACTGTAGAGATGACTCCATACGACCTATCAAAAGGCCGCATCGTCTTCCGCGCTCGTTAATCTTTGATTTTCGGATGCAAATAAAAAACGGAGCATTTTTGCTCCGTTTTTTATTTGTAAACATTGAATTAAAGTAACTCGGCCAATTGCTGGATCAGAGTTAACACTGGTCTAGATCTTGTTTCGTAGTTCCCAGCGGTCGTGACAATCACTGCATTTTTGTTCGGAATGGCAACAATGTACTGCTCTCCTATCCCTACAGCCGCAACGCCATTCTCAACGTTAGAAACCTGCCAAAAATGTAACCCATACCCCATCTCATACGAATAGAACTTACTCTTTCTGAGTTCATTCAACCATTCTTCACCAACAATTTTCGTTCCGTTGTATTGTCCTTTGTTCAGCCACATCAAGCCAAACTTACCCATATCTCGCGATGTTAGACGTAAGCCCCAGTCTGCTCCTGCTTCGCCACTGCCAATGTTTGGCAGCCACTGATACTCTTCAATACCTAAAGGGGAAAAAATCTTCTCTTTCATTACTTTCGTAAATGATTGCCCATATACTTTTTCAATCACTTTAGAAAGACCAACTGTAGAAAGACCGCTGTACGCGAACTTTGTTCCTGGATCAAAAGCTAATTGAGTGGAAAGAAACTGCTGTTTTAAGTCCTTCGCATTGTAATGACGAAAAAAAATGTTGCCTTGTCCATATGGTACGAACAATTCGTCCAATGCGTAGCCTGTGGACATATTTAGAACATCTCGTAATGTTATCGCTAGCTTCGCCTTTCTATCTGGCTCGGTATACTCTGGAAAGAAATCAAATATTGGCGTATCTAACCCTTCGATTTTGCCTTCATCAATAGCGATGAAAATCAGCGTAGCCACAAAGGATTTCGTGACAGAATGCACATTATGCACAATCTCTTGCCCGACAGGCACATTTGGTGTTTGACGATTACCGTCAAGCCCACCACCTTGACGATACAGTTCCAACGTCAACTGGTTATCTTGCCACACTAGTAAGCTATGCAGGTTTGCTGCTTGTCCTTGTTCTACTCGTTGAATGATAGGATCAAACTCTGGCTTACTCGCCTCAACAACTACGGCGTGTTTATCACACCCTACGAGTAGGATAAGCAACCACGCTATAATGAAAGTTTTCATGCTTTCCTCTTTATCCCTCAATATGCACAACCATGAATAAAGCAGAAATAAAGAGATGAGTCTTCGTGCTAGACAGATATAAAAAAAGCGTGCGACCAATCGCACGCTTTTGATTTGAAATTAACGACAAACGTTAGTGCATTGCTGCTTCTTTCTCGCTCAAATATTCAAATTCAAGCGCATCATTTACTAACGAAACTTTCACCGTACCACCATCAACAAGTGATCCGAACAACAGTTCATTTGCCAATGGCTTCTTCAATTGCTCTTGGATTACACGGCCCATTGGACGTGCCCCCATCGCTTTGTCATAACCTTTATGTGCTAACCAATGGCGAGCATCTTGCGATACTTCCATGGATACTCCGCGAGCATCCAACTGGACTTGAAGCTCGACAATAAACTTATCAACCACTTGATGGATAACACTTTCATCTAGGCTATTAAACCAGATGATATTATCAAGACGGTTACGGAACTCCGGAGTGAACACCTTCTTAATTTCTGCCATGGCATCGTGACTATGATCTTGTTGGATTAAACCGATCGATTTCTTCTCAGTTTCAGCCACACCCGCGTTAGTGGTCATCACAAGGATCACGTTACGGAAGTCGGCCTTGCGACCATTGTTGTCCGTCAGCGTACCGTTATCCATCACTTGCAGTAACAAATTAAAGATATCTGGGTGCGCTTTCTCAATCTCATCCAACAGAACAACGGAATGAGGATGCTTAATAACGGCATCGGTTAACAAGCCACCTTGATCATAACCAACATAACCTGGAGGAGCACCAATTAAGCGGCTCACAGAGTGACGCTCACCATACTCAGACATATCAAAACGAAGCAGTTCAATACCCAGCAGTTTCGATAGCTGAACAGTTACTTCGGTTTTACCCACACCAGTAGGCCCTGCAAACAAGAACGAACCCACAGGCTTGTTATCTACGCCCAAACCAGCACGAGACAGTTTGATAGCCTCCGAAAGCGCATCAATAGCGTTGTCTTGACCAAAGACTAGCATCTTCATTTTGCCATCAAGATTCTTCAAGATGTCTTTGTCAGATGAAGACACCGACTTCTCTGGAATTCGAGCCATTTTTGCAACCATGGCTTCAATATCAGCCACGCCAACCGTCTTCTTACGACGACTTGCTGGAGCTAATCGACTACGAGCACCGGCTTCATCAATAACGTCAATCGCTTTGTCAGGTAGATGACGTTCGTTGATGTACTTCGCAGACAGCTCTACGGCTGCACGCAGTGCTTTGTTGGTGTAACGCACTTCGTGGTGAGCTTCGTACTTTGGTTTCAAGCCCATCAGGATCTTGGTTGTATCGTCCAGAGATGGTTCGACAACGTCGATTTTTTGGAAGCGACGAGATAGCGCACGCTCTTTTTCGAAAATATTGCTGTACTCTTGGTAGGTAGTTGAACCAATACAGCGCAACTTACCGCTACTTAGTAGAGGTTTAATCAAGTTTGCCGCATCGACTTGGCCACCAGACGCTGCACCAGCACCGATAATAGTATGGATCTCATCAATGAACAGGATGGCATCTTCTTCTTTTTCAAGCTGCTTCAAAATCGATTTGAAACGTTTCTCAAAATCACCACGATACTTAGTGCCTGCTAGCAGCGAACCGATATCAAGTGAGTAGATAACGCTATTTTGAATCACCTCAGGCACTTGGCCTTCAACAATTCTCCAAGCTAGGCCTTCTGCAATTGCCGTTTTACCCACACCAGCTTCACCAACGAGCAATGGGTTGTTCTTACGACGACGACATAGAACTTGGATCGTACGTTCTAGCTCTTTGTCACGGCCAATTAATGGATCAATATTACCGGCCTTCGCCACTTGGTTGAGGTTTGTTGCAAAGCTTTCTAAACGCTCATCGGAACCTGTTTCTTCGACACTATCCGAGCTAAACGAATCTGAAGAAGATGGATCTTCTCCGGCGCCAGAAGCTTTCGTAATACCGTGGGAGATAAAGTTGACAATATCTAAGCGAGAAATGTCGTTTTTCTTCAATAAATAAGCGGCGTGCGACTCTTGTTCGCTAAAGATTGCGACCAATACATTAGCACCCGTTACTTCGTTGCGACCAGACGACTGAACATGGAAAACCGCGCGTTGCAATACACGTTGAAAACTCAAAGTCGGCTGGGTTTCGCGCGTCTCATCACTTTCAGGGATAAGCGGCGTAGTTTGATCGATGAATATATCGAGCTCATTGCGCAAAGCATCGAGGTCTGCTTTGCAGGCTAAAAGGGCTTCCTTAGCTGCATCGTTTTCCAACAATGCAAGTAGGAGGTGTTCGACAGTCATAAACTCGTGACGTTTGTCTCTTGCACGAGCAAATGCACCGTTAAGGCTTGACTCTAGTTCTTTATTTAGCATAAGTACCTCCCGAAAAAACAACTTGGGTTGTTCGAGCAAGTCTTCTTCTACGCTTGCTCCATAGTACAAAGTAGCGGATGTTCATTTTCCCTTGCGTACATCGTAACTTGCGCTACTTTTGTTTCGGCAATTTCTGCGCTGTAAGTTCCACAGACTGCCTTTCCTTCATAGTGCACTTTGAGCATGATTTGTGTTGCTTTATCAATATCATGTGAAAAGAATCGCTCAAGTACCTCTATGACGAAATCCATAGGTGTATAGTCATCATTATTGAGTACAACGTTATACAGCTTAGGTGGCTGAACTTTTGTACTTTCTCGCTCCAGAAGATCAGAGTCCGGAGTGACCCATTCAAAATTTTTACTCATGGCAATTTAAAGATATCGTATCAAAGGGTTGATGTTTTCGACCTATAAAAACAATCTACCACAAGCATGCTGTGCGGTGTAGTGAGATGTGGCACCGATTTAGAACTTTGATAGATAAAAGTTGCTACCTAATATAGAGACTAATCCACGTCTCGCGGGCGCGCAAATAAAAGATGGTTATCGATAAGCCCTGAACTTTTACTCAAAAATCACTCTCTTTTCTAGCTAACGAACAGAATCTAACCAACGCTAATTTTTGTGTTAGATCACACTTCCTCACTGAGAAAAGGTTATTTATCACGAAAACTTCATTTTTTATTCAATCCGATGATTTCACTATCATAAGCAACACCAACAGTATGGATTTTTCGTAACCCGTCGCTTTTTGGTCTAAATATCTAAACTTCGGCGTACGTCCAAAAAACAGTTTGAAAAATTGTTAATCTCAAAAGTGATTTGTTTTCAATTATGTTTCCGTTTGTTGCTCGACACTATTGACTGTATGGATTCATTGACTACAGTGGAAAGTATTGATGCATAAATCCTCATTCTGGATCAGTTTGAATTTAAGCAACTTGGTGAATGTGATTCTGTATCAATGAGACGTTTGTTAGCGGTCGCTAACAGTAGTACCAAGTTAAAGGTATAACTTGGTTGTTGTAACAACATCAGTAAAAAATGCATGAGGGATGTATAAGCATGGCTACAGGTACAGTAAAGTGGTTTAACAATGCCAAAGGATTTGGGTTTATCTGTTCAGACGAAGAGGAAGGAGACATCTTTGCCCACTACTCAACTATCCAAATGGACGGTTATCGTACACTGAAAGCAGGCCAACAAGTCTCTTACGAGATTGAAAAAGGTCCAAAGGGTTGCCACGCAAGTAGCGTTGTGCCAATTGAAGCCCAAGCCAAGTAAATTGAGTGCTGTCGTAGAAACCATTGCTCTCACATAGCTTAAACCTTTGTGAAGAGAAAAATAAACCCGCCAATTAAGCGGGTTTCTTATTATCTGAAAAACACGCCGGTCACGACGTGTCATCCGCAGATTACTTGTCGATGATTGCGTTAAACGTTTCGCTTGGACGCATCAATTTAGAAACCAAAACATCGTCTAGTAAGTAGTAACCACCTAGCTCACCTTTCACGCCTTGAGCACTATTAAGTTCTGCAACAATCTTCTCTTCTTGCTCAGCAAGAGATTTTGCAATAGGTGCAAATTCAGTGGCTAAGTCTGCATCCACAGTTTGCTCTGCCAATGCTTTCGCCCAGTACAGTGCTAAGTAGAAGTGACTACCACGGTTATCCAACTCACCTACTTTACGTGATGGCGATTTATTTTTGTCTAGGAATTCACCCGTTGCTTTGTCTAGTGTATCGGCTAGAACTTGCGCTTTAGCATTGCCAGTTACTGAGCTTAAATGCTCTAGAGAAGCAGCTAATGCTAAGAACTCGCCTAGAGAATCCCAACGAAGGTGGTTTTCTTTCTCAACTTGTTGAACGTGTTTTGGAGCAGAACCACCAGCACCGGTTTCAAACAGGCCACCGCCGTTCATCAACGGAACGATTGAGAGCATTTTAGCGGATGTACCCAATTCCAAAATTGGGAACAAGTCTGTTAGGTAGTCACGAAGTACGTTACCCGTTACAGAAATAGTATCTAGACCAGCTTTCATTCGCTCTAATGAGTATTTACATGCTTCTACTGGAGCAAGAATCTTAATTTCTAGGCCTGTCGTATCGTGATCTGGCAGGTATGCATTGACCTTTTTAATAAGCTCTGCATCGTGTGCGCGGTTTTCATCTAGCCAAAATACAGCTGGAACGCCTGTCGCACGTGCGCGAGTTACTGCAAGTTTCACCCAATCTTGAATTGGCGCGTCTTTTACCTGACACATACGGAAGATGTCACCCTCTTCTACCGCCTGTTCAAGCAGCACTGCGCCAGAAGCATCAACAACACGTACTGTACCTGCTGCATCTAGGATAAACGTCTTATCGTGAGAACCGTACTCTTCTGCTTTTTGAGCCATCAAACCCACGTTTGGTACGCTGCCCATTGTTGTCGGGTCAAATGCGCCGTGCTCTTTACAGAAATCGATAACTGCTTGGTAGATACCTGCATAGCAGCGATCTGGGATCATCGCTTTAGTATCTTTTTGCTTGCCGTCAGGACCCCACATTTGGCCAGAAGAACGCAACATTGCTGGCATAGATGCATCGACAATGATGTCGCTTGGGACATGCAGGTTCGTGATGCCACGATCCGAATCAACCATCGCAAGTTCAGGCTGAGTTTGGTAAACCGCCTGAATTGCCGCTTCAATCTCTTCTTTCTGTGCTGCTGGTAGTGACTCGATTTTCGAGTAAACATCACCAAGACCATTATTTACATCAACGCCAAGCTCTTCGAATAACTTACCGTATTTAGCAAAAACGTCTTTGTAGTACACTTTTACAGCGTGACCGAAGATAACCGGGTCAGAAACCTTCATCATCGTCGCTTTCATGTGTAGAGAAAGCAGTACGTCTTGCTCTTTCGCATCTGCAATTTCTTTTTCGAAGAACTCAACCAATGCTTTTTTCTTCAGTACAGAGCTATCAATAACTTCTTTGTCTAACAGTGGGAAAGCAGATTTTAGCTCTTTTACAGAGCCATCTGCGCCAACAAACTCGATTTTTACTTCTGTTGCGCCAGAAATGGTTGTTGATTTCTCGCTACCAAAGAAATCGTCACCCGCCATGCTTGATACATGAGATTTAGAATCTGATGACCATGCGCCCATTGAGTGTGGGTTTTTCTTTGCATAGTTCTTAACAGAAAGTGGCGCACGACGGTCAGAGTTGCCTTCACGAAGTACTGGGTTTACCGCACTGCCCTTAATCTTATCGTAAGCCGATTTAATCGCTTTTTCTTCGTAAGTACTTGGCTCTTCTGGGTAGTTTGGTAGGTCGTAACCTTTAGCTTGAAGCTCTTTGATTGCGGCTTTTAGCTGAGGAATAGAAGCCGAAATGTTTGGCAACTTGATGATATTTGCTTCTGGTGTTTGTGCGAGTTCGCCCAGCTCAGTTAACGCGTCGCCAATGCGTTGCTCTTCTTTTAAGTGCTCTGGGAAGTTAGCGATAATTCGACCCGCTAGTGAAATATCACGAGTATCTACGTTGATGCCAGACGATGCAGTAAACGATTGAATGATTGGTAGTAATGAATAAGTTGCTAGCGCCGGTGCTTCATCAGTGATGGTGTAGATAATGGTAGGTTTTTCTGTAGGCATGAAATTTCCCTATTTTTGAATCAACTTGTTGGCTGATCAACTCAGCGTCTGAGTTGGTGTAATTGACGCATTGCTACACGTTAGTAGTGTGTATCTCCTCGCTAACGCCACATGCGGTTTGCACTCTTTCTTGTAGTTTGAAGCTCTTGGCTCTGAATCCATGAGTGCACTGATATAATTAAACAAATAACACGAAATAGTCTATTATTCTGTGCGCATTTGTTAGTTTTAGGCGCGCAAATGATAGCCGATCTTAAGAAAACTTAAAACTTTCAAACACAGTTCATTTACATTTTTGTAGGGTAGTTAACATGTCATCTCGCACAGGTCATGAAAAAGGGCGTCGTACCAGCCAATCTAAAACAGGCCATTTTAAACGTTCCGGTAAACCAAACCGTGTAGAGGATCAAACCACAAGACGCCACCCTACTCGCACAGCCAAAGCCAATAAACCTCGAGTCGACCTGCAAAATAGAAAAGTCATTATTTTCAATAAGCCTTACGATACGCTGAGCCAATTTACCGATGGTGACGGCCGTAAAACATTGGCTGACTACATTCCAGTAAAAGACGTATACGCAGCAGGTCGACTAGATAGAGACAGTGAAGGCCTAATGGTGTTAACCAATGATGGTATCCTACAAGCGAAGCTGACTCAGCCGAAATCAAAGTCGCCGAAAACGTATTGGGTACAGGTGGATGGAGCGCCACAAGAGCAAGATTTAGAGAAGTTGCGTAAAGGCGTTGAATTAAAAGATGGTATGACCTTACCCGCAAAAGTAGAAGTCATTGATGCTCCGACGATTTGGGAGAGAAACCCACCAGTTCGTTTTCGTGCAAATATTCCAACGACATGGCTAGCAATCACTATCGTTGAAGGTAGAAACCGCCAAGTAAGACGCATGACCGCTCATATCGGCTTCCCAACTTTACGCTTAGTACGCTATTCAATGGGCGACATTACCCTTGGAGACTTGCAGCCTGGCCAATGGAAAGAGATTCAGCTCTAGCCATCTTAAAACAGCACATTCCTTAAAGTAGTCAACATCAAAAAACATAAAAGCAGGCCATTGCCTGCTTTTTATATTTTTATCGTCACTAATAACAATTATTGTTGATGAATTATTGCTGTGAGATCCAGAGCTTGAATGCTTCTTGATCGGTCGGAGAAGCTTTTAGATACATAGTTTTTAGCAAGTCGACCATTTGCGTATCTTGTTGCCCAGAACCTTGAGTGCTTTCTACGGTTTTTGAAGCAGGCTCAATACCCGTTACAACTTGTTGATGCTGATTCACAGTAACATAAGTAACTGCAACACTAGCGACACCACCAGCAATATTATAACTGCGGGCTTCTTGTGGATAGTTTCGACCTATTTGAACACCCTCCGATTCGAGAGTATCTTCTACTAAATCGATTGTCTGGCCTTTAGAGTCCAACAGTTGCCACTCTAATGGAGAAATGCTCGTTTGAGCTTGGCGATACGTATTAAATTGAGGAAGCTGGAACTTAAGCTTTTCATTATTAACATCAAACTTAGCAATAATCACATCGCTATATACACTTTTAATATCGTCGCCAATTTCAAATTCAGGTTGATATTTGAAGACAATCTGATTCGTCCCATCAGGTATTTCTATTGTCTTTTCATCAGAAAAGATCCCACCTTCCAACTTAGGTTTTTCCATGTTGACAGCCAGAAGTTTAACATCTTCAGGAACCACCAGAGTTGTTGCAGCATATAGGTTTGAGCAGGCAAAAATAGACAGAGCCATCGCCACTTTAAATGATAACTGCATAGAATTTCTCATCCTTATCTTCATAGTAAAAGACCCAGCATAAAGCTGGGTCTTACAATATCAGACTGGGTTTTGATTACCAGTAGAAACGTGCACCAACACCGAAGTCAGTTTTGCTGTCAACTTTAGAGTTGTCTAGCTTAGTTTCTTCAAATACGTATGCACCTTCAGCGAATACGCGAGCCCATTTAGAGAACTTGTATTCAACACCAGCGTAGAAACGAGAGTCGTCTGCGTCAACAGTGCCAGCAACATCAGAAGAAGACATTACTAGTTCGTAACCAGAGTATAGAGTTGTCTTAGGTGCTACAGCGAACATACCCGCTAGAGAGATACCGTGAGAATCAACAGTTGAGTTAGCGTTTTTATCTTCGTTTTCGTTGTAGTAGTAAGTCGCGCCTAGAGTGTGCTCACCAAGTGCGTATTCACCAGTTACTTCAAAAGATAGGTTTTCAGTGTTGTGCGCAACATTCTTAACTGCAATCTTATTTACAGAAGAAAGTACACCAGCGTGAACAGATAGTTCACCGAAAGACTTACCTACGAATACTTCGCGAACTTCTTCGTTCTTGTCTTTCTCACCTAGCGCGTAACCAGCTTTTAGCCAGAATGCATCGTTTTCGAAAGAGTATTTGATTTGAGAGTCGTTGTTCCACTCGTGTCCGTAAAGAAGAGCAGAGCCACCAAAGAAGTAAGAGTAATCAGCACCGTAAACGTCATCCGCGAAAGTACCTTCTTTACCGAAACGAAGTGTACCCATATCGCCCATGTCGAAACCGAAGATGTGACGACGAACGAATACAGTGTCATCTGTACGCTCGCTTGAATCTGCGCCTGCACCGTAGTTGTCACCAAGTGCAACACCGATTTCAACTTCACCTAGAACTTTAAGGCTATCGTTTACAACGTAAACACCGTTTACACCCATACGTGAAGAGCTAGTGTTTAGCTCTGCAGTGTGGTCTGTGCTGTCTAGGAATAGAAGAGTTGGACGTAGTTGACCGTAGAAATCTACAGAACCTTCTTCAGATTTGAATACTTCCGCTGCGTTAACTGAAGTTGCAGACGCAACTACAGCTAGTGCTAATAGAGTCTTTTTCATAATTAATCCACTGCCTTTTCTTAGTTTGGGATATCCTTTCCGAATTCCCTTTTTTATATTTTTGAGGCCACTTGTTATCGATTCGTAACAATGCATGACCTACAAAATCTGGGCACTAGATTGCAAAAGATTATTCTGCCTGTCAAATTTTCTAAATATAAATATCAAAAAATAAAAATAACCAATAAAAACAATAACTTGATTTACTTTATTTAATTTATTCGATGAACATCTAAACTATCGGCTTGATTTTCCTCAATTTATCATCCCATTAATAATCAAAATTTAAATCTAAAAACAAACTTAAAAACACGCAAAACAGCATTAAAATCTAACAAATTTACATTTTTGAAGTTTTATATTTTTCACATAATGAAATTATTTGCATTGATATGGAGTTCAATATTTTTTTGTGAAGAAGATCTAGATTCCTTACAAAAGCATTCCGTTTTGTGAACTACTGTACAACTAGTGATGTGTGCTACTATTCGGCTCCAACGCATTTGAGGCCCGTATGCTGACCAGTAACATTCAAAAATCGATTCGCAATAGCTATCAAAACCTACAAGCCCAACTCGATAACTTTGTACCAAGACGAGCTCAAAACTATCTTGTAGCTGAAATCGCAAAGACGCTTTGTGGTCAATATCATAAGTCCAATCGAATACTGGTAGCAGAAGCAGGCACAGGGATCGGTAAATCACTTTCTTATTTGATGGCCGCTATACCAGTTGCCGTGCATAACAACCGCAAAGTCGTTATCTCAACGGCAACCGTCGCGCTTCAAGAACAGCTAGTGAATAAAGACCTTCCTCTATTCCGTCGTATTACAGACCGAGAATTCTCTTTCATTCTTGCCAAAGGTAGGCAACGCTACTGCTGCGCAGAAAAGCTCGCAACAGCCAGTGGTGTGGATGGCGGTCAACTAGCGATGTTTGAGACCAAGCCAAAGAAAAAAGACATTGAATTACTGGAAAACATGTATCGCTCACTCGCTCAAGGGAAATGGGATGGTGACCGCGACGCTTGGCCTAAACCTATAGACGACCGCATCTGGCAATTGATTGTCAGTGACAAGCACAGCTGCAATAACAGTTTGCCAGGTCACAGAGGGTGCCCGTTTCAAAAGGCGCGTTCTGAGTTAGATAAAAATGACGTGATCATCGCGAATCACTCTCTCGTTATGGCTGATGCTGACTTAGGTGGTGGCGTAATCTTACCAGAGCCAGAAAATACGATTTATGTCTTTGACGAAGCTCACCACCTGCCTCACGTCGCCCGTGATCACGCTTCAGCATCCGCGAGTTTAAAAGGCGCAGCAGCGTGGCTAGAGAAGCTGAATCAGTCAATCAGTAAATTTTCATCACTGGCTGATGAGAAACGTGTCGCTCGTTTCCGCAATGACTTGCAAGACTCCGTGCAAAACTTAATACCTGCGCTCACTCAATTGACTAAACAGTTCGACCCAGCTCAGTTTGAAGAAGGCATCTACCGCTTTGAACATGGCGAACTGCCAACTTGGCTAGAAAACCAATCTAAAGAGCTAAAGCAGTTCAGCAAGAAAGCAAACCAAAGCGTCGCGAAAATCGCCGATCTTATCGCAGAAAGAGTCAAAGATGGCGAACTCGCGGCAAGATTGGCCGAGCCTGCGCTCGCTGAACTAGGTTTCTATATTCAACGACTTGAGAACCTCGCTCAAGTTTGGCATTTGATGGCAGAGCCAACACGAGAAAAAGGAGCGCCTTTAGCGAGATGGCTAGAAACTCACCCCGATCGTGAAGGCGATTTTATTGTGAGCGTCTCCCCTCTTGAGATCGGATGGCAGCTAGACCAACAGATTTGGAGTCGTTGTATTGGTGCCGTATTAGTTTCAGCAACAATGCGAGCGTTGAACTCTTTCCACTATTTTTGCCATCAAGTAGGCATTGATGGAAAGCCAGAATCTGGGACTCAGTTTTTGGCACTCGCTTCGCCTTTTGATTATCAAAACCAAGCTGAGTTACTCATACCTGCAATGAAGTACGAACCATCTGCACCTCAGTTTACTGAATATCTTATTGAGATCTTGCCTAAGTACTTAGAAGACAAAAAGGCCAACTTGGTATTATTCTCTTCTTACTGGCAGATGAACCAAGTCGCAGAAGCGCTGTCTTCAGAGTTCATAAAACGAGGCTGGGCTTTGCAAGTACAAGGCGAAAGTTCTCGTCAAGAAATTCTAAAAAAACATAAAAAGCTTGTAGAAACAAACAAAACCAGCGTTCTCTTTGGTACAGGAAGCTTTTCGGAAGGACTCGATTTGCCAGGAGAGTTACTGGAAAACTTAGTGATTACCAAAATTCCATTTGGTGTTCCTACCTCTCCAGTAGAACAAGCGCATTCAGAATACATAGAAAAGAAAGGCGGCAACCCGTTTATGCAAATCACTGTACCTGATGCGAGCAAAAAGCTGATCCAGAGCGTGGGCCGCCTACTGCGTAAAGAACGAGATTCTGGTAGAGTGACCATTCTGGATCGACGCCTCGTAACCAAACGCTACGGGCAAGCACTTATCGACTCACTGCCGCCATTTAAACGAAAAATAGAATATTAGAAGAATAAGAATTTATGGAAATGATAGAGCCGACAATGCTGTTGGTGTTGGCGCTAGTCGCTTTTGTTGCTGGATTTATTGACGCAGTCGCAGGTGGTGGAGGGATGCTAACCGTCCCTGCTTTGCTGTCTTTGGGGCTTCCTCCTCACATTGCTTTGGGGACGAACAAGTTGGCTGCTACCTTTGCATCGTCAACTGCCGCATTCACTTACTACAAAAAACGCTTGTTCAAACCTCAGTGTTGGGGGCGCGCGTTTGCAGCAACGCTTGTCGGCGCAGCATTGGGCACGCTCTTTGTCGATGCCATCAGTACGGATTGGCTAGAAAAAGTCTTGCCTCTTATTATATTAGCCGCTGCGCTGTATACTGTATTCCACAAAACGCCACATTCCCCTCATCAAAGCCCAATACCAGAGCCTTGCCCAAAGCTGCATAAAAAACAGTACCTGCAAGGTTTGTCGATTGGTTTTTACGATGGATTAGCCGGTCCAGGAACAGGCGCGTTTTGGACTGTAAGTTCTATGGCGCTGTACCGTCTCAATATATTGCTCGCCTCTGGTTTAGCCAAAGCAATGAACTTCACCAGTAATTTTACCTCACTTATTACTTTCGCTATTTTAGGTCATATTAACTGGGTGCTAGGCTTAACAATGGGTGTGTGTTTAATGGCTGGGGCATTTGTTGGTGCGCATTCTGCAATTCGATTCGGCTCTAAGTTCATTCGTCCCGTTTTTGTCACGGTCGTGAGCGTATTGGCGATTAAGCTGGCTTATGACGCTTGGTTTGTAGGTTTATCATGAACATCGAACAACTTTCGCAAAGTTTAGAACACATGGCGAATCAAGCCGCGACATTGGATCGCCAACGAGGAGAGCATCACGTTCCGTTGTTTGATGAACGTTTATTTAGCTGCCGTTCTCGCTTACTGACCCCTTGCGTAAAAGAAGCGAAATCGACACTGGACGCAATTATCCGAGAGCAAAACGAAAATAAGCTCACCGCTTTGCGCGCGGAGTACCTCACCGAACGACTCGTAGCGCAAATTGGCGCAATTCAGCGAGAGATTTCTACCACCAAAATTCGTAAGAATGAAATCAAGCATAGCAGCCACTTTCGCAAACCAATTAACGTGCTTTATCAAGAGCTCGCGCAGCACCAAGAATGGGCAAGACGCTTGCGAGAAATGGTGTTAGAAAAGGAACGCGCAGTGGAAACTGCACCTAGTTTTATGCGAGCTGAAGCTCAGAAAGTATTACTGGCGACAGAGCAACGTTTAGCTCGTTGTGAGGCAGCGCTTCTTAAACTAGAAAATCAAATTACACATAGGGAAAAGCACCAATAATGGCAGACCAACCAACCTCTCCTCTTGATGACGCGCCAGAAGAGATCAAGCTGGCCGTTGATTTGATCTACTTGCTTGAAACCAACGAGATTGATCCAGAAGTTGCGATTAAAGCATTGAAGATCGTACAAACAGATTTAGAAAACAAATTGAAAGCGCAGTAAAACGCGCTTTTTTCTTTTGTTGAGATTCATTTTCACTACGCTTTCAGAATGATACCATTCTAGAAAAATACGCCCTCAAAAGGATAAATAATGAAAGTAATCAGCTTTAATATTGCTTTTATACTTTATCCTTTAATTTTCATTAACTTAAGATAAAGTTAAATTAATAATGGCGGCAAAATGGCGACACATTGAAAGTTAATTGCTTGGTTTGTGCTTCGAAGTTAACGAGTTATCCGGTAAAGGGCTTTGCCTCGGACAGATGAACTCTACCAACTCCGCCTGTACTGGTATGTATTTATGAGCCTTAGTTCTTCCCATGCAACCTCCACGAAAACGGGGATTTTTTGCGTTAGTTTTGACTGATTTGCTGTCTTTTCGTCAAATTATATTGTCTAGAAAATTGAAAAACTGTTTTATCTTCAAAAAACTCTTTCACGCCTTATGGCAAAAGGCTTCTTCGCCTTTCTTTCTGATCTTCAATTTCAACAACAGATCATCACAAACCATCACGAAACCTATAAGAAACCTATATATTTCAACAACTTACAAACAGACAAAAGATCTTTTCAGATCGTCCAAATCTCAATTCTCTGAAATTTTTTTCAAATTTTGAAATTTTTAAAAACACTCTATAAGCGATTCTCAGAGGTCTTTTATTTTCTCGAAGCGCGCTATTGCTAAGGCTTTAGCGTGTACACTGTGCTTTTCTCTGGTGTCTTAATTTCGACATTTAAAAACTGTAAAAAACGCGATCCGAAAACGTCGCAGGTGGGGAGGAGGAGTGCGGATTACGTCACCGAAAGGTTCGTTTACGTGGCTCAGCGTTTCTGGTTGTCTCTCAGGCGTTAGGTGCTTGGGATTGCGCTCGATGTTCAGACAAAAAGAAAAGCGCCCGTTATGGGCGCTTTGGTGTGGTTAGAATGTTTTCTAGATGATTGAGTACTGTCCTTTTGAACTACCACTTGTTACATCTGCCTTGGCATTCTGTGTGATTTCGTCATAAACAGCATTGGCAATCGCCTCTGCCATCTTGCCTGCCATTGCGAAATCACCAGTAAGGACGAAGCCTTGTGCTTGCAATTCATTTTCTAACTTTTGTTTGAGTGACTCTTTACCCATTGCCATGTTACTTACCTGCCTTAACTGTTTTAGATACATCCACATGATTCTTACCAGAGAACGGGCAAATGGTTTGCCCAGTGCAAACACCAGTGCCGCCGTTCATGGTGATGAGATCAGCCACTTCAATGATTTTCTTTGCAGACGTGGACTTTAGGTTTTTGATGACTTCCGTGTGGTTGTTGTTGATTTTTACAATCTGGTCTTCCAATACTTGCACCCGTTTATTCAAGCACTCGATGATTTCGTCTTTGTCGGTCTTACGTTCAAAGTTGCCTTCTTTATCGACTAACTGATAAACACCTTGGCGTTGTTGGTATCGGCTTTCACCTTCTTTGATACCAGGTAACTTGAACCCAAGCGGAAGAACACAACGGATAAAAGGTTTGTCTGGCTGTCCGAACATAAAACCGATTTCTACAACGCTACCGATCGCAGGTGGTTCCAGTCTTCCTGCATACTCACCGACACCTGGTATCGGTAATGGCACCGCTTGAAGTGGTGCTTTGTTCTTGAACTCCACGCCCCTTTCATCCAACAGTTGAACATCCACTGCGTAGTGAGGATAAAAGCGGTCAGATATGTCACCCTCTTCTGGCAGCTCTGATAATGCAACCACCTTTCCCCATCGTGGCAAATGCCATCGTCCGGTTAATTCTGGGAACAAACGAAAAATGATGCGCTGAATCGCTTTTACATCCATGTTAGTTTTACCTCTGTTCCTTGAAAATCAACACCAACTAAACGATGACCATTAACTATCGCACCGGGTCTTAGTTTTGGAATGGCAGGGACTTTCACTGACTTTGACGCTGTTCGGTTGGTCATTAAATTATCAGGGATGTTAACCGGCTTATCTGCCCAATATGAATCTTTCCAACTTCCCACGTAAATCTGACCATTGCCTTGTTGCTGCCAAAACAAGTCATCAATACCAAAAGCTTGGGCTAACTCATCCATGACACGGTAACCATTGCCGTCACTGTAAAAACAAGGGATTGACGTTTTGCTGTAAGCTGCTTCTGGTACCACAAACTGCAACCCCGTTTTGTTGGTCACATCACTGAGCAATTGCATCAAGGTTGGGTGTCTCAGCGTGACATCAAGTGGCTTGAAAAGTAATGCCGCTAGTTCGCGGCAAAACAATTCTGACCATCCTTTTTCTGCAGGTTGGACTCTCTCAACATACCCTAGAAACACACGTGATATGCTGTCACCCCAGCCGATGTCTACCGCAACGATAGTATTCACTTTCGGTGAACCTTCCACCTTGATGGAGCAACGAGCTGGCGTGTTCACATCAAAAAGAACACGGTGGTCTTTCGTCTTTACCTTTTGGCTACCGAGATAAGCACGACACGTGAATTTGTTGGTTATCGTCATGAGTCACCTTTAAGCCAAAGCATCATCAATTGACTTGAGCACTTTCATTACACCTGTTAACTCAATGCTTGTGTCCGGTGGTATGTCTTCATTCTGTCCAGCTTCAACCGGAGTGGTTACCCCTTGGACTTGCTGCTGTGTTGCAGGTTGGTCTTGTTGACGTTGTTCAACTCGTTCCGGTACCGAAAGATGCTCAACCAACTCAAACGCAACGCTCCATTGTCTTAGGCTTTCTTGTTCATCTGCTCGGATTGTGCCCTGAAACTTGACCTCTCGAACTTTGAGCGTCGACGCGGTTTTGTTACTAATGCGATAGATTTGGCGGGCGCTTTCTTGCTGCCCACCTGCCATGTTGAAAAGGTTGCTCAAGATCTCAGGTTTACTGAAAGGGATGATGCCACTCACCGCTAACACTTTGCCCTTGTTACCTGTTTCCGCTTGGTCGGTTGCCGAGGACTGACCGGACATATCCTGCCCAGCGAGTTGTTGGCGAACGCTAATGCGTAGGTTCTTGAGTGAGATTTGAATACCGTTTAGGGTTAGCATATGCCTAATTCCATTTGCTCTCTAGAGCTTCGATACGTATTTGTTGCGCTTGTACAACATTGATTAACATATAAATAAGCGGCGTGGATTTATCTGCTAAACAGTCCTCTACTACGGATCCGTCAGGCAACGTTAGATCACCAATATGGTCAACAAGCGATGGAAAAACTTCTTGTAGTTGTTGAGCTAACAGTCCTATTTGTTTAGTACCTGTAACTTTGGAAGTGTACGTACCAACAACTAACTTCATTAAGTCTTCGGTATAGTCTCGACATGCAACAAATTCTTCCTTTGTTCGCTTGTCAGATATTTTCCCGAATGTTCCTGTTGCATTTAATACATTACCACTACCAAGAACCATGTAAATGTTAGCTCCTGAATTCGAAACTAAAGTATCGTAGGTATAACCTGTTTGTGGTTCTCCTTGTAACTGGGTCATTGATGATACGCCACTCAAACCAGCGCCTGAAACATAAGTTAAGTCACCGTAATTGCCTGTATGGCTTAGAATTTGCCCATCACAGTTTGGATTATTTACCGTTAACTTATTAAACTTTTGCTTAGCGTTATGCGTCACCAAGTCCACATTGGTACAAAAAATATCTAATTGTCGATTTGATGCTGACAGTACTTGTGATACTTGAATACCATCTCCACTTTCTGTCGTTACAGCTTGCTCTATAACGTGCTGACGTACTTCTGTTTGACCATACGAACCATAACGTTGTTTACCCGTCTGTGTACTCGCCGTTCGCACTTCATTTATTACAGCAGGATTAGCGGGATTGTTGATGAAATAGACTTCACTTCCTAAAATGACACCCCACTTATCAACATGGGTTGCTGCACCGAAAACTTCAAAGACGGTATCTGATATCTTAACTAGATTTGCCAATGTTGAGTTCTCAGCACGCTCTTTAAATTCAAACACCTCTCCGGTCATGCCTTCAAAGCGGCAGTTATTCATTTTGAAATCGCCTGCATCACACTTAAATGATGATATACAGTGGTTTCCTTTCACGTTTGCAACATTCACTGTCGTGGTCAGGTTATTGCGAGCAAATGGTGGTTCTTTGAACCATAAAGGATAATCTACATTGTAGAAATTGAAGCCAACATCATGATAATAACTACCTGACGTCGAACCTAGATAATCATCACCCTCACTAGCTCCCGGTTGGTAAACAACTCCAAACCTCGAATGGGCTAATGAAATCGTCGGTTCTACTGTACAAAACTGCTGGGAGACTTTTTGCTTTGTGTTCATGTCTTCTGGTACAAACGCAACGTCAATGACATTGCTATTTCCAGCACCGTTAAATGAACCATTGCCTTTGACTTTTACAAAGTTTTGCGAACCTCTCAACATGATCATGTTGGAATTCATCGCATGTAATCGAGTACCACCAGTGGTAATGAATGATATGCTCTCTGATTGACCTTGCCCTATGTCTTTGAACGGCACTTGCCAACCGGTGCCATAACCATCAGTTGTAACCAAGTCGCTGTCAATATCAATGCCATAATTGAAATCGCCAAGAACGATGTCCCCCCCTCCTTCGGCTTGCACTCGTCGAATCAGTGCGTTCATATCTTTAGATGAATGCCACATGTCCTTGATATAAGCCGGTGCGAAATATTGTCTTCTATTGAATTCATCAGTGACCCAAGCTCTTGTCGCACTCTCCCCCTCAGGCCGCAAATCACTCACCGAGCCATCAGCATGCACCTGCGCAATCTTACAAACGAAGTGCTTCACATCCTTACCCGTTGACGAGTCGATGTAGTCATCTTTTTCTTCTGCGGTTACAACAAAGTTAAATAGCGTGACTTGCTCACCTGTTGGTGTACCTTCACGGTGTGCATCGATGTAAATAAACGATGGCTTGTTTGGTACCTGAACACTGCGGTCAAATTCCATAGCGACACGGTTACCAGAAACATAACCCGCACCCGCTTTGATGCTGTATGCGCTGCCCGATGGCGTTACTAAGAAACCGTCTTCGATAAACCAGTCTTTACCATTCTGGTCGATGATGGATTGCGCGACATCGCTGTCCATCTTCTTCATGCGTTCTGTAGCGTTGTACTGCCAACTTGATGCATCCACGGTGATATTGGTGATTTCGGCAATGTCCTTGTATTCAAGAACAACCGAACGCACTAGTGTATTACCTGCAACACCTGGTTCATCTGCTGTTTTTGGTGTTAGTGCATGATGGTCAATGGTCACCAACACGCCATATTCTGAGCAGTATGCACCTGTCCAGTTGAAATCGAACGGACCAACATCACTGGTCAACGTTGAGCTATAAATTACCGAGTCTGCAGAAAGGCGACCGCGCTGCTCTACTTGTTCTTGGTGAACGATATGCTCAGTTGGTACCACATCATCTGGTTGTGGGTACTCAGGACGATTCGGCACATTGGCGAAAATCATCTTGTCGATCACAAGAGCTTTTTCTTCTGCGTTGAGCTGTGCCAACAGTGCTTTACCTGCGGCGGTTAAAATTGACTTATCGGTGCTGTTTGCCATTTTAAAATTCCTTACCCTTTCACTGTGGCTTGGTAATATTCGCAATCAACGTTGAGCACATTTGGAAGCATGCCAACGTTTAGTCGAGTTTTGATGTGTGATGTTGAATACTGCGCTTCTACGTTCTTGCTTCGCGCGGCCAAAGGCATTTCTACATAACTGGTGTATTGATAACGACGGCAGGTTCTGCCGTACTGTCTGATTACTGTATCTAGCAGCTTAGGAACGTTGGTTAAATCGCCGTCTCTGATTTTTAGGCTGATTACATCCCAAGGCACATTGGCTAAACGTTCGTCTTGTCCAATATGCGGATAACCCAACTTGGCGAACATATCTTCCCAACCTGCAATCGAACCCGCATCACGTGCAAAGCCGTAGGCATGCGCCACACGGATTCGAAATAACTCTTCCGGCTCTTGCCCTAGTCGTTCTATTTCACGTTGCCAAGCAAGGATATTCACTAGTGCCATTGGTGCGGTGAGTGGGTCATGCTGTTGCAATGGCATTTCAAATGCTGCCTTTACATGTCCCCAATAGTTGCGCATAGCTCGGGCGAACTTTGCCAGCTCGCCTCTACCCATCCAGTAACGCAGCTTTATCTCAGGAATGTTCAATCGACACCTCCAACGTATTAATGCGCGGCACGGTCAGATTGTTGATGATGTCAGCGTTATCAAATTCGAGTGATTCAATCTCTGAGAACTGGGCGTGTAGCTCTTTTCCTAAGCGAGAGAAACTGAATCGAAGCACCGGATTGGTCACCGTTGGCGAGTAGTCCGTGTTTTGTCGGAATGCTGCTCCGATGAATTGCTCCACCTTCACTCGTAACGCTTCGCGGTCTTCCATCGTCAAAGAACGCTGCGGCCAAACTCGGCAGGTAATATCGTGAGTGGTTTCTGGCATCGCTAAAACTTGCAGATCATCACCGTGACCGTGTTGCCCTTCAATGCGAATGTACTCATTCAAATCGGCAAGCATGTCGGATGAAGGCTCACCCGTATCGAGAAGAATTAACGCGTTGGCGGTACCTGGACCACGCGGGGCGTTATGCTCAAAATACACGTTGTCGTCATTGATGCCTGCGCGACTGGTAAGCAGCGAGCGATAAGCCGCATCAATATGCCATCGTGCAACCGCGCTCCATTGGTTACGAACACGTAAACGAAGTTCATCATTGCTTTCTTTATCCGAACCCGCCTCGTTCAACCATTCTGCAGGGTTGGTCACCGCACCAATGCCCGGTATCGCCGTTGGCAAAATGTGGTAGTAACCTTCGCCTAGGTTGTAGCCTGCGCCTTCGTTTTCGGCTTCCACCTCTGCCATCACCATGGTTTCGTTTTCTGGCATCGTGGTATCAGCAAGCACTCTCACACGGTAGATGGTGCCGTTAATTGGTTCGGTCTGAATCCAAGTATCTTTCGGAATAACCAGAGCAGGGCCTTTCGACGCAGAGCGCTGAAACGCGATCATGCCTTTGGCTTTCGTCGCGCCTTTTCGAGTGAGTTTGCATTGCCATGCCAGCAGGTCGAGCCATTGGTCAACCGCCGTTGCAACAAACATGTTTGGTAAAACATAGCCAACCAACAGAGTGTTAATCAGCCACAAAGTCACGCTAACCACGGTTGATTCTATGAGGCGCCAGAAAGGAGAAAACGGTGAGTCGTTAGAAATGATGCATTCTTCTTTGTTCATCTCTTCCTTGAGCACTTTCTTCCAACCGGCTTGATCGGTTGGAATACCGGATTGCTTCACCAGTTCGGAATAATCTGGTTTTGGAATATCAGTCATTAACGCTCTCCGTTGTTCACTATTTCAAATTGCATGTCACCAAAATCAATGGTGGTTGCGAACACGTAAATCGTGCCTTCGGTTGGTTCTTCCAAACGCACGGTACCTGGTACCAGTCGAACGTCCTCTTCAACGAGCAATTCCAACTTGGTGCGAATATCTGCTTTCTTTGATGGGCTTCGCTCAGCGATTAAATCCACCGCTAAGTTGCTCTCAATAATGGCGTGTTTGATGTCTTGGGCGATCACTGCTCGGTCTTGAATCAAGATAGGGTTTCGACCTGCATCGAGCACCACATCACCGTTCTCAATCAAAATATCTTGGTACTTGTATTCCGCCATTAGCCTGCCGCCATCTCTAATTCAGTCGCCATGTCTTGTGGGCTACTCATGTACGTTGGATAAATCGACACACCGCCGTAGTTGGTTGAGCTCGTCTGGTAATTGGCGATGTTCTTCGCCGCGCCACCTGGTTGAACTTGAAGACGGGGCGAAGCGTTATTCATTGATGATGATTTCACTTGTAGGTCTTCGTCACTGCCAATACCTGGTATCCAATCAACAAGCCCTTTTACGGACTCCCAAATACCCGCAAGGCTTTCGGTAATCCAATTGAACACACCTGCAAACATGTCTTTCATTGAGTTCGCCATATCACCGATGAAGGCAAAACCGCTCGTGTCGGTAAAACCGCTCATTACCCATTGCCAACCAGCTTTCAGGAACTGGAATAGGGTTTGGAATGGCAGCATGATAAGAGCAAGCGCACTTTCGATGATTTGGAACCATGTTGTGTCGCCGAACGATGCTTTCAGATCATCCCAGTAGTAAATCAGTGCGCCCACTGCGGCGATGGCTGCGACAACGGCACCAACCACTAAACCGATTGGGTTCGCCATCATTGCGATGTTTGCTGCCAACATTGCCACTTTGAACGCTTTCAAAATGCTGTTCACACCCGCGACCGCCAAGCCGTAACCTTTAGTGACTAGGATGTACGAAGCCATAGCTTGCTTACCGATACCCACTGCCATCGTGAGCAGGCCGTTAATCGCAACAAAGCTAAGAAGCGTGATTCCGGCATAGCCAATCCATTTGGTGATATTTGGGAACAGTTGAGTCCACTCAACAATTTCTTGAGCACCGTCAGCAAGGGAAGATAGCAACGGCACTAGTGATGGTAATAACGCACTACCAATTGCGGCACGAATAGCAAACATACCTTGCTCCATCCGTTGCCATTGGTCTGTCATAGTAGCTGCCATATCTGACGCAGCATCTAATCCTTTGACTTGTTTAAGTGCATCTAGACTACTGCCGAATTCATCAGCTCGATTGACGAGGTTGGTTAACATCAATGCTCCGTCACCCAATCCCGCTTCATCGAGTAAAGTTCGAGCCTCTGTGCCAGAAAGTCCCTCAAGCAATGGCGCTAAGTTTTTTAAAACCTGCTGCATTGGCAGTAATTGCCCGTTTGATCCGACTAGCGAAACGCCCAACTTATCTTGCGCAGACACTGCATTTTCAAGGAAGTTGGTGTATTGAGTGACCGCATCACCATCAGACATTTGCCCTTTCAGCATGCCAAACACAGCGAACTGTTCTTCAAGGCTAACGCCCAAGGTTGATGTCAAAGAGTGCATACCATCAACCATGCCTTCTATGGCATCCATTTCGACACCATAAAGCTGTTTTGCTGTTGCTGTCATACCTGCAACTTTTGCAGCCCAAACATCAACACCCATCGCATCTGCTTGGGTTTTATAGTTGCCGTAAAGGTTTTTGAGGAATCGGGTTGTGGTTTCCGCATCCGATTTCATCGCGACCGCCAGTGTTGCACTGGAACGAGTAACGCTTGCCATCACATCGGCTGGCATTTCGCCCATGGCATTCTTGATGCCCTCTGAATGTCGGATCACTTCAATGGCACTTTGACCATACTCAGCACTGAAATTTAGCGCGGTTTTAGCAATTGCCTTTAATGCATCATCAGCCACACCGAGTGATTTCACTTCACCAAGTGCGCGGTCCATTTCAATGGCAGGCATCAATGCACTTTGTAGGGCAAAACCTGCACCTGCTACCCCTGCCGCACCTGCAACCATGGTATGAGTGCCATCACGATACGTGTTAGCCACATCGGTCAAGTTGCGTTGAATGTTGCCCAGAGGTTTAGAAATCTGGTCAACAAGTCCAACTGTGAATCTGAGTGCTTCTGGTAGCATTGATGTTTCCTTTTGCCCAATAAAGCTAACCGCTAAATGCTTTTGCTACGCCATTTGCTGTGGCGATTTGCATGCCTTTCCAATACTGCTGTTCTAACCAAATCGCCCTTGCTAGGTTCTCTTCGCTGTCTGTCTCGCCTGGCAACCACTTGCGTCGCAAAGCAAGCATTTGTTCGAGCTCGTTGGAATCCATAGCCCGAACAAGGGCGTCTATTTTTTTACTTTAATTTGCAGCTTCGGCGTGTATTCCTTCAGAACTTCCCCAACGATTTGAAGTGCTGCGCCTGGGTTACCTTTGGTTAGGTCACGGAAGTCGTCTTTGCTTTCGTCCGTTACCGTATTCATCAGGAAGTTGTGAGCAGAGTTAACGATTTCGCCTTTAGCAACTTCACTCATGTAGTCGCTGTATTCCGCTTCTGTTGGTGCAAAGTGAAGTTCTAGATCATCACCGATGGTTAAAACGATTGTTTTCATGCTGCTTCTCGCTCTTTCTTATCTAACTTGGCTTCTAGGCGGTCGAATCGACCGTCCATAGATTCTTTAATGTCGTCTACGGCTTCGCGTAGTTCGTGCTTTGTGGCGTACTTTTCTGCGACATCGCCACGCAGTCGCTCAGTGGCTAGCTCATTGGCATGGATACGACGGTCATGGTCTTGTGAGGTGCTTTGCCCTTTATCCGTTCTGCCGAAAACCACATTGATGATGGCGATAAACAATGCAACGGTTGCCACAATCGCCGATACCCATGATGAATCCATTGCTATTCCTTCTGAGGGACTTCTTTCAAGCGCTTGCCTTGTAGCGCCGCGATAATGTCGTCAACCGTGTCTTGAAGAACATCGTTCGTGCTTAGACCTTTCAAGGTTTCCAAGCCCCACACCACAAGTCGAGTTGCGAAGCGTTCAAGGATGATTGTCCAACTGATTTGAAAGACGAGGCCTTTCAACACTTCGAGTAGGGTTTTGCCCACAATGCCAACAAGGAAATTCATGCTGCTTCTCCGATCAAGGATTGATATGCCAACAGGTAATCTTGTTCCGTTGCTTTACCTGCACTTGTGTTCCAGTACTTCTTCGCGTACCGCGCTAAACCTTCTAGGTCATCGGCATCGGGTAGCACTTCTGGGAATCGAATCAAGTTAAGCCGCGCCGCCGCTACCGCAAACTGAGGTGAGATCACCATGTAACGCGCATCTAAGCCGTCAATTGGTGCAAACATCTCCAATGCATCGAGCAAATGCGGTCGACCTTTTCCGAGCCACTCAATAAGCCAATTGAACGTTGCTGGCTCCATTTGGGTGAAACCTAACGCTGGACCACGGACTTGTTTTGAGTAAGTAAACTTTCCAGACTCATGAGCAATAATCATCAAGATCAGATTGATTGCTGCTTGAGTGTTGAGTTTGCCTTTACCACCGGATGCCATATCCAGATGGTCAAGGACTGGTTTGATGATGTGCTCAATAAAGAGCTTCGCTAAGTTCATCGTTTCATTCGCTCCAATTCGCTTTGACACTGGGTGCAGTACTTGCAACCTGGTACTTTTTGGCGGCGTTCTTCTGGGATTGGGTCGCCACATTCGCCGCATTCATGTGCGCTTTCCCGTTGTTCAATTCGCTTCGCCCCTGCCAATTGGTTGGCAAGCGCCATTTCAGTGAATTTGGCTTCAACACCGCAGGCATGGTCGATAACATCTGCCATCGTTCCCCCTGCTTAGTTCGTTAGGTCTTCGGTTTCGTCTTCTCGTAGGTAAGGAGTACCGTTGATGTTGACAAAATCAGGACTGGTCACGTCAAAAGGCAGTTTGTGAAGCAATGCGCTGCCACCGTTGGTGTCGATATCAAGCAGGTCAGAAATCTTGATGCGACAGCCGAACGCTTCCACCTTCAATTCGTCTTTATCAATTTTTCCGTAGAACAGAGCATCAAAGGCAGGAAGACCGCGCCAAGAACCGGCTTGTTTTGCTGCTTTGCTCAACTGGTTGAACTGCTGCGTTGTCAGCTCCATTTCGCCACTGGCTTCTACATCCCCATCGACATAGCCATCAGGCACACCGCCCGTTTTGTTTACCGCTGAGTTGTCCGTGATGGACAACGTCACCTTGTTTGCTTTGAGCTTGTAATCACCCAAAGAGAAATGCATGTTCTTGCCAGAAATACGCATGCTCATGGATTACGCCTCCGTATCTGCTGCGTTGCTTAGGTCTAACGCGATGTTGACGACAATGTGTTTCGGGCAGTTGTGAGGGCGAACCATCAAACCGATCACCACTTTGGTTTTGGTCATCCACTGGATGGTGACGTCTTCGTCTCGTGGCTTCATGATTTCACCAGGGAAGGTGATACCCGCGATCTCTGTACCTTTGGACATTTCACGCATATCCGTGCGGAAATAGGTGCGGTTCAACTCAATGCTTGCAGGCGTCGAGTTAAGGATTCGGTCAGCAATACGACGAATCGCCTTAATGCGCACACGACGGTTGAGTTTGTGAACTGGGCGAACGTATTCGAGGTATTGATAATCGCCGCCTTTTGCTTCTAGCGTGGTGGCGTCTGTCCAATAAATACCTTCTAGATCGGCATACCATTGCGGCAGTGAGTAACGTGCTTCGGCTAACGTGCCAATAGTGCTCATTTCTAGGGCTTTGCCTGCGCTGTCCGTGGGCATGCCACCCAAATCAAGCACACTGCCAGTCGCCACACGCATTGGGCTATCAGCAACCGTTACGCTGCGGTCACAAAGTCGACCAGCAAGCACACCAACGTTGTTACCGTTGAGTTGAGGAACCGGAGTCACCAAGTTTGCAGCAACATCTTTCACCAAGGTGATCATGGTGGTTTCATACTCTGCCCACGTTTGCGCGCCTTCACCTTCTGCAACAATGCCCGGACACGCAGCAAGGAAGAACACCCAACGACCTAGTTTGCTTGTCAGCTCTGTGGCTTTGGATTGCATATCAGTGAACTGAGTTTTATCCGTAACTGGGTCACAGATGGCAATACCTTCGAACGAATCGGTCAGGTTTGCTAAGTCCACGGCAGCTTGCCAAGTATCGTCAGCCGCTAAACCAACAATCGCACCTGTCCAGTTTTGCTTACCGTTGATTTGGGCCGCTTTCACGTTTTGACCAAGTGCATCGTCCGCAACGACTTCGTCAAGGTTGGTCATGTTATTGATGCGGGTCACTTTGCCTTGCAGTTCGGCTTTATCAGTGCGCCCAATGAAAAGCACATGGCGTTCAATCTCTGGGATGCCGCCTTGTCCTAAATTGAGGTTGTTAACCTCTACCTTTCCGGTTGCCATTGGTTATGTCCTCTGTCGTGGTTATTTCTTCACACGCGCTTTTTCGATGTTTTTGATAAGCTTTTCTCGCACTTTGACGGCTTTAGTTCCCAACATTTGACGCTGAGGAGTTTTCACCTTCCAAGACTGCTTACCTTTACTCTTACCCGTTCTCATCATTCGAATAATGAGTCCTGCTTGCCCCAACGTAAGACGCTTCTCAAGGTTTCTAACACTCGGTTTATTCCACCCTTTACCGTCTTTACGCCTCACTCGATAACCAAGACGCCTTAGCGCAATTGCTTGCTTTTTCGTGCAAGGCGCACCGTAATCAGGCTCACCTCGGCGCTTAGTCTGTTCTTTGATGTGTTCTCTTGCGGTAACGGTCTGTGTCATACCTTGTTGATGAACACTGGCTTTTCTCGCTTTTTTCTTTATGTCCCAAGTCAAATCGAGCACGGTCGAATCATGCAGAACATAAGGCTCCATCCCGTTTTGAAACGAAGTAAGAACCGCACCTTCACCTTTTTTCCGCTGCTCAAATTTGATGTTGTCGATGTCTTTTTGGCGACGAAGGCGACTTCTCGTCATTCTTCGTTCCCAACGCCCCAAGTCTTTGAGTATCCAAGTGCGTTTTTTCTTTGATAGCATCAGCGCTTCAAGTGCTTTCGAAGCGTTGATTGCATCTTCACCGACAACTTCAATTCTCATTGCTCAGCTCGTACTCTTCAGCCACATCAATTGGCACAGCTTGAACTCGATACTTTTTGTTGCGCCAAGTAATCAAACCTTGCTCATCAGGAATCATTTCGATGGGTTCCATCATTTCGATTTCGATCAGAACATCTGCGCTTT
The DNA here is from genome assembly GCF_043103065.1 of Vibrio sp. YQ_11. Lineage (NCBI taxonomy): Bacteria > Pseudomonadati > Pseudomonadota > Gammaproteobacteria > Vibrionales > Vibrionaceae > Vibrio > Vibrio sp. YQ_11. Next base: position 88,801 of record NZ_JBICJM010000013.1, read on the forward strand.
CTTCGTTAATCACATCTACTGTGATTTCAGGATCATCCAGTTCGTGAATATCCCTTTCTCTGTCATAGTCAGCGAGCCAACACGCAAGCAACGCGAACACGTTTCGAGGGTCTAACAAGCGGTGAGGAAACTCTTCAATCGAGATGATTGCTTCATATCGCCAATAAGCGGCGATGTGACCGCCATTGCCTCGGTCTTCACCATCTACAACAATTGCTGCCCTCTCTTGCCAAGCTTCTATCTTGTTATCAAGTACGCTTGAATTGAGGTGGCTAACGATGTAATCCGTTAGGTGTTCAAGCTTGGTTTTGTTGTAAGTGGTATCGCTCATAGTGATTCAATCCCGTTAGAACTCAGCCCAAGTAATTCACGCACATCACGAGTGCTTTGTGCGAGAAAACGTGCCTCTTGTTCCGGTTCATCCGTTGCCACGCTTTCGCCTTCTTTGCGGCGGTCTTGCGTGGCGAACTCTTTAATCAACTCAGCGTGTGCACGACCGTAAACCGCTCGCTTGTACAACAGGGCTTTAGCGCCACTGAATGTCGGTATTTCGCCGTTTTCGATCAGGCTATCCAATCGACCTTGGATGTTTAGCGCGGCGATGGACACCGCATAAGCCAGTGAATCGTTATCGAACGTATGAGGAATGCGGCGCAGCTTGCGGAACTCATCGGTGGATAAATCCACCCAACCTTCACCTGGTATGGTGGTATTTGGTGCGCTGTTAACTTTGCCGCCAAAACTCATAACGTTTCCTTAGCTCTTTCTGAATTAGGGCACCTCTAGCCACTGGGTCGACGGTTTAGAATGAACCACGCAGGTTATTCCAACCTCGCCAGCCGAGGTGCGGTGGCGTAGGAGTCTGTCTATAGACAAACGCTATAAATTTTTGCCTTCTGCGAGTGCATTAAGTCGCATCTCGATTTGCTTGATTTTGGTTTGAACACCAATTTTGTCGTGCTTTTCATGGGCAATTTCGAGCAGCTTTTTCGCCTTCTCTAATTGCTCTGAGTCACCGATTTGGCTTGGTTGTGGATCACCTTTTTCATTAAGTAGCAACCCGTAACCCGCAAACTTGTACCATTTGGCTTCAAGCTTCTCTGGCAACTTCCACTCTTTGTCGATTTTCTCGAACACTTGAGAGAAGTACGGCTCAATCGAGTGTCCATTAGGTAGTTGGCTTTCTGCCCATTCGAGGACAAAGTCACCACATACCACCGCCCAACTCGAACGTTTGAAGTTCTCCGGCGTTGGTAAGTCCAACTCGATGGCTTTGAATAGCCAATCAATCGCGGTTTCAAGGTCTTTGGTATCAAACAACCAAATAATCAAATCCGTGAAAATTGGGTTTTGATAACTTTCCCCTGCCGCCAAGTACTTCTCTGCGACTTCTTTGTATTTCGGGATCAATACGTCACGCTTGTAGTTGACCTTTTCCGAAATCTGAACGAAGTCTTTCAACTTAAGTTTGTCTTGCTCAAACTCGATTAAGCGCAAGTGCAAACTGTCTGGGCTTGGCACAGTGGCAGCGATTGCCACTGTGTTTTGCTTTTCAGCCATCGCCAACTTATGGCGCATTGCAGGGGATAAGTTCATGCTTTACCTACTCAACTACAGGCTTCGGACCAATATGGACTTTTTCTGGGTTGTAAGCGGCGAACGCTTCCAACACACCCACTGCGTAACCTTCCATTCGCCAGTATGAGTTCTCGTACTGCTTACGGTCTTCTTCGTGCTTCGCTTTACGCTGCGCGGTACCGTGCTGCGTTAGCACTTGAAGGTTTGCAGGAATCGTCACAACCATTGCGTTGTCTGGCATAAATGGCGGAACGTAGGCCGGGCGACCAGCGATCGTTTTATCCACTTTTTGCGCCGCGATTTGCTCACTTGGTTTATCAGCAGCGTCATACAGTTTGTATTGCGCAGCAGAAATCAAACCAGAGCCAACGAATACCGTTAAGCGAGGGTCATTGCGATACATTGGGTGAATCTGGTTGTTGATGATGTCAGACGCCATCGCATCCAGTGTTTTGTAATCGCCGTTTGCATCGAAATACACATCAACATCAACGATTTGAGCTGCTTTGCGAGTCTTCACAAAGTGATACCAACCTTCGTTAACATCTTGGCCTAGTGGGTTAGCTTCTGGGTCAGTTGTTGCTTCGGCAGACACACCGTTCCAACCAATACGCATAATGTCTAGCGCATACATTTGGTTAGAGAACTGCGATACCAGCTTCATAAACAGATCACGACCGCCTTGGTTTGCCCACTGACATAGCATTGCCCACGTGATAGCTGCACATGAGTCGGTTTCTGCTAGTTTGAACTTGTGACCGCCAACACCGATTTGTTTTTGGAAGCGACCGCCAGCCTTACGACCCGTATACAAGCCGCTCACACCCACATCAACCACTTGACCTTCGATTTGGTCAACGGTGGTAACAGTGATCATTTTTAGAAACTCGGCAGACTCGGAAATCGCTGCACGGAGTTTGGTTTCTAGCTGTGGCGAGACGTTGAACAACTGCTCGACGCTTGTAACGCCATAGCTTTTCGCTAATTTCTGAGCGAAGTGGTCCATATTCTCGCGAGCTGATTGAGTAAGAATCTGCGACATTACGCGATGCTCCTGGTTAGTTTTTCAAGCGCCTGTGGTTAAACAGGCATGTAATCGTCACCCGCAGGCGCAGGATCAGGACGTTGGTCTGGTACTTCCTGGCTCAGTTGGTTGAACTTCTCTTCCAACTCACCTTGCTTAGTCGCAATGCCTTCAAGTTGCTCACTTAGTGTCGAAAACTGCTCCGGTGTTAAACCTTCCGGCTTTGGGTTGCTTTCGTCATCTTCTGGCGCTTCGGGCGTATTTTTACCAAACGTGTTGAACTTCTCTTCAAGTTCATTTTGCTTGCTGCCGATGCCTTCAATTGCCGACATCACTTTGGCGAACTGCTCTTTGTTCATTGGTTCTTCATCCTCTGGTTGAGGTGTTACTGATTGTTCTGGCTCATGCTCAGAACTAAAGATGTGGTTACAAAACGAGTAGAAACGCTCGAAACGTGTTAAGCACTGAGAAAAATCGACCTCTTCTAATGCGTCAGATTCCAAAGTCGTTTCTTGCCCATTACTAGAGCGTGAGAATTTGAGTAGCGTTGTACCTGTAGAGGCTGGGGAGTCAGTCACAGCTAGACCTTCAAGATAACAACGCCCCTCACCCTTGTAGTCGGGATTTGGTTCGATAGAAGTGAATAGCTTCTGACCTTCCTTGTTTGCTTCTAGCAAAAATTGGTTAGGTGTTAGCTTGGCGAACAAACGAAGTTTGCCGTCTTTCTCTTCTGCTTTTAGCTCTTCAACAATGCCCCAGTTTTTGCCTTTGTATTGCGTCCAATCACTGCGGTAGTGTTCCGGCCAAATTAAAGCTGTGTATTCTTCTTTCGAATACTGCTCCGCCATATCTTCAATCCAAGATGCGGCGATTTTTCTTCCGTCTACTGTGTTGCCTTCTGTGGCAACCACTACCCAATCACTGGTTTTTGGCATGTGGTAACACTCTTACTGGTTAATGCGAAATTGCCTTTAGATGCCGCAACAATACGCCCAAGTTTTTAGGCTTTCAGCAACTTGTGTTCGGGTGAATTCGGATATTTGAAAAACTGGAAAAGGAAGGAATTTTTGTAGGCGAATCAAGGTGTTTTCGGGGCGTATCATTCGCTTATGGCATATTCTCCCGAAATCAGACAAGCCGCCCGCGCCCTCTATTTGAAGGCATGGACGCCACGTGAAATCGCCGACGAACTGAACCTCAATAACGATCGCATCATCTACTATTGGGCGGATAAGTTTGGTTGGCGTGATATGTTGCGTGAACAAACGATTGATGAAGCTATCGCGAATCGTATCCAAACCTTGCTTGAGATTGAAAACCCAAGCAAACCACAATTGGATATGCTCGATCGGCTGATTGACCATCACGTCAAACTTAAGAAACTCCGCGCCTCTGAAACGCCAAAACCTGCCGCCAATCCGTCTGAAAAAGGCAACAACGCCAAACAAGCTAAAGACGATTCAAACAGCAATAGCAGCTCTGGTAAGTCGAAGAAGAAAGGAAAGAATGATGTCAGCGAGATCACCGAAGAGTGTTTCAAGCTTTGGCATGACTCTTTGTTTAAATACCAGGTGGTTATGCGTAACAACCTGCATCAGCGTATTCGTAACATTCTTAAATCTCGCCAAGTTGGTGCTACTTACTATTTCAGTGGTGAAGCGCTAGAAAACGCCATCCTTACTGGTGACAACCAAATCTTCTTATCCGCTTCTCGCGCACAAGCAGAGGTATTTCGTCGTTACATCATCTCGCTAGCCAAGGAGTTCTTAAACCTTGAACTGCAAGGCAACCCGATCACCTTATCGAACGGGGCTGAACTTCACTTCCTTTCTACCAACGGCAAAACGGCGCAGAGTTACCACGGTCACGTTTATGTCGATGAATACTTTTGGATTGGTAAGTTTGACGAGCTGAACAAAGTTGCATCGGCAATGGCGACACATAAGAAGTGGCGCAAAACCTACTTCTCTACACCATCCACCAAAATGCACCCCGCTTATCCATTCTGGACGGGTGACAAATGGCGTGAGGGTAAAGACACACGCAAGAATATCGAGTTCCCGACATTCGAAGATTACCGCAAGGGCGGTCGTTTATGTCCCGATAAACAATGGCGTTACGTAGTCACCATTGAAGATGCCGCCGCAGGTGGTTGTGACTTGTTTGATATTGACGAACTGCGCGAAGAGTACAGTGAAACCGACTTCAACAACCTCTTCATGTGTATTTTCGTTGACGGTGCCAGCTCCATCTTTGAATTCAACAAGATTCAAAAGTGCATGGTGGATTCCTCTATTTGGCAAGACTACGACGTCAAGAAAGCGCGACCATTTGGTAGCCGAGAGGTATGGCTAGGTTATGACCCATCACGGACCCGAGACAATGCCGTGTTGATGGTCGTCGCTCCTCCAATAGTTGCCGTGGAGAAATTCCGCATACTGGAAAAACACAATTGGCGTGGTTTGAGCTTCCAACATCAAGCCAATGAGATCAGCAAAGTCTTCAAACGCTTCAATGTGACTTACCTCGGGATTGATATCACAGGCATTGGTGCAGGTGTTTACGACCTACTGTACAACAAGCACCCACGCGAAACCGTGGCCATTCATTATTCCAACGAAAACAAAAACCGCTTGGTGATGAAGATGATTGATGTGATTGACGGTAACCGTTTGCAGTTTGACGCAAACATGAAAGAAACCGCCATGTCATTTATGGCAATCAAACGCACATCGACCAACAGCGGCAACATGATGACGTTCAAAGCAGACCGAAGCGAGTTGGTTGGTCATGCCGATGACTTCTGGGCATTGTCTCACGCACTCATTAACGAACCTCTCGACCACAGTACTAAACGCAAATCGCGTTGGTCATTCTCCGCAGAACAAGGGCAATTAGCAGCATGACAGAGCAAATGATTCAAACCGAAACGGCAGATACGCCAACCGAACCAAAATCGGTATATAGTTTCGACCCGACTCCCGAACCTGTTGATACCAACAGTTGGATGACCCGCTACTGTGAGTTGGTCTACAACGATATGGAAGACTACTGGGAAACACCAATCTCACTCAAAGGCTTGGCTGATATTGCCAATGCCAATGGCTATCACGGCTCATTGCTCAAAGCACGAGCAAACTATGTCGCCGGACGTTTCTCGCAAGGTGGGGCGATGTCCATGTTCTTAATGAATAACGCTACGTGGGATTACTTCGGTTTAGGGATGGCGGCGTTTGTTAAACTGCGAAATCACTTTAAGAAGGTGATTGGTTTACACCCATTGCCAATGGTACACATGCGAAAGCGCAGAAACGGTGATTTTGTCCAGCTCCTTAGCAATAACAAGCAAAAGGTATTCAAAGCAAAGGATGTGGTTTTCATCCCTCAGTATGACCCACAACAACAGGTGTATGGTTTACCCGATTACTTGGGCAGCATTCAAAGCAGCTTGTTAAACCGCGATGCTACACTATTTCGCCGCCGTTATTACCTGAACGGTGCGCACATGGGTTTCATTTTCTACGCAACGGACCCGAACCTGGATGAAAAAGACGAAGAAGCGTTGCGCCAAAAAATCCAGAGCTCTAAGGGCGTGGGTAATTTTCGCAGTATGTTTGTAAACATTCCAAACGGCAAAGAGAAAGGCATTCAACTGATTCCGGTTGGTGATATCGCCACAAAAGATGAGTTTGAGCGAATCAAAAACATCACAGCTCAGGATGTGTTTGTCGGCCACCGTTTCCCAACCGGTATGGGTGGCATGTTCTCCCAAACGGGCGGCACCATCCCCGACCCAATCAAGGTGAGCAATGTGTACGATAAGTATGAAGTGATTCCGGTATGTAAGCGTTTTATGGATGCAGTAAACAATGACCCAGAGATTCCACCGAACCTTCACTTGCAGTTTGATTTGACTGTTGGAGATGCTGCGTAAACTTTCGTTTTAGACTGTACAAATACACAGCTTATTGGCGTATGATTATTAGGTCAGTCAATAAGCTAGGTGTTTACTATGAGAGTGTTGTGCCCAGAGTGTGGAAGCAAAAGCCGTATCCAAAAATCCAACCGCCTAACCAATAGTCATTCAGATTTGTATTGCAGTTGCAGTGACCCCGAATGTGGGCACACGTTTGTGATGAATTTGTCTTATAGCCATACGTTGAGCCCATCGGCAAAAACGACAAGCCAACTGGCATTCAACTTGTGTAAGGCGTTGCCGCCAGAGGCACGGCAACAGCTCAAACACCAACTATCTATGCTGTAAATCAATTCGACATAAAAGCAGTACTCTCCGTTTCGCAAGCCATCTCGATAATACTCAAGATGGCTTTTTGTTTTTTCGTGTCTAATTGCCCCTTTGCATCCGCAAGTATCAAGCCTGCGATATACGCACCAGCTGCTCGAGTTCGCTCCGTCGCCTCACTATTTGCTACACCATCAATGACGATCTCTAAAGCAGACAACATGATATCGTTTTGATTTTTATCCGACATATCAACACCCTTACTAATCACACGGGAAATATACTGTATATTTATACAGGTTTCTATAGTGGTTTTCAGACATAATTCACTCATTAAGAAATTCCTTTGTTGCTTCGAGTTCGTAGAAATCACGCAGTCACATCATTAAAACAGGAGGTAATACACTTCCTAACTGCGTAAATGCGTTGTTTACTAAACCAAGCTAACTTAGGTTCCTGAACGCGCAAGGCCTTAGAAAGTTGATGTAACTCACAAAAAAATCCAGAAATCGAGCTTGCGGTATTGGAAGCCCGTGTTAATGGCGCAGCTATGCTTAATTTAAAAATTCAGATGAGGGATTTTGGAAGGAGTGTGTATTTATAGTTACGACATAGTAGTTTGGTATCAATAGCCATCGCTTTGACGACGCTATTTTGTTCAGTATTGCTCAACTTTTGTCTAAGTTTTTTATCATATTGATGTACATCATTGCTCTGGATTGCTGTGAAAATGCAACTTGACGAATAAATATAGATTCCTAACCCTGACTCTAGATTTTACCAGTGACGCAGATTAGCAGATGTGAACTATACTAGTGAACGGTGTATGTTGATGAACGCTGTCGCATATTGATAACGATTTGCCCTAAAGGTCATTGCTCAATTTACTAGTCTCTAGTAGCATGCACATAGAGATAATTATTTACAATGCTCGCTATATGCGCAGCGTGTTTCTGGCTGAAAGGCCTTTTAATGGAAGAACATGAGGTGTTTCTATGAATGCGTTTTTAGCAGGAATAGGTAAAGCTTTAGCTATATGGCCTCGCACTGATTATGAACAATTTATCCCTCAAGTGAGACCAACTACTGAAGCTTGGTATAAAACTCAAGCGATGGTGCATGAAAACTGGGTAAAGATAGAAACTAATCACCCAGAGATTAAGAGAGTTAAGTTATATAGACGTTCAATATCGCGAGAACCAATAAACAGCGAAGGTAATATAGAATATGCCGAAAAACCACAAAGATAATACACCTTCCAACGATAATGAACAGGAAAACCAAGAGGTTGAACAAAATGATGTTCAACCTCTTGAAGTTCTATTAAGTGAAAACCCTGAACTTGCAAAAGTAGCAAGTCAAGACCCAAAAGTAGGCGAGTTTTTACAGAGGTCTCCTAAGTTACAACAAGCTTTACTGCAAATCACCCACCACCAACAGCACTTTTCTGGACCTATGCCTCCCCCAGAATACCTGTCAGAATACGAAAAAATAGTACCCGGTATTGCTAAGGAACTCTTCGATGGCGTAAAAGAGGACTCTGCGCATATAAGAGAAATGCAAAGAGAAGCACTTAAAGCCCAAAAAAGAGATAACTTACTAGGTCAGATATTTGGCTTTCTGATTGGAATATTTGCTATTGGATGTGGTACCTATGCTGCTGTAAATGGCTCACCATTAGCGGGAGGCTTTATTGGTGGCGGTGGCGTTGCAGCTTTAGTTGCAGTATTCGTTATAGGGAAAAAGCCTAACTCACAACCACCACCAGAAAAATAAGGCATTTATATTTACATGAAGCCCACCAAAATTTGGTGGGCTTTGTCTTTTCTAACATACTTATCTACTATGCTAGCGGCCAGTCATCCCCAACAGGGAAGAACGACAGGTCTGGTTGTTGATACTCTTGTTGTTCTGGCTGGGTCAATGCCTTATCCCAACTTTCGAAATCCATCCATTTAAGATCATCTGCAGGTGCTCGGCTTACTTCGACCAGCTGCGCCGGACGTTTATTGCCGTGTTCGTCTACCTCCGCAGGGCGGATTTGAATACTGGTTGCATCGTCGATGCGAATTGAGCTGCCTTTTAGCAGTGCGGCCAGTGCCGTTTCATCAATATTTGGCGGATTATTCGCCCGACTATTCACTGGGTCTAAAATTCGGGTTAGCTGATCGCTGACCTGTACCTCGCGATGCTGCGTACAGTTATTGACAGAACTCCGAGAGGAGCCAGAGGCTCCAATAGCGGTCGCTGCGCTCCCTTGGGTGATCGCTTCAGCTTCTTCGATAACCTTTGATTTCTTCTGAATCGTCCAGACCTTAGTGCGAGTTTTCACGACCGCTTCTGGTGTTTGGAAACCTTCCACCTTGCGTACGTCTTCACCGTGAGGTGATGCGAACGGAAGTACTTGATATGAATTGGTGATCAGCAAATCTTCGCGTTTAACGAATGGTCCACCCTGCCCCATGATGTAACCTTGCCAGTTGCCATGGTCTGCCGCTTTCATCGTGTCGACGATGCAAGCCTCATCAGATTGGATTCGTGCCTGGTAGTTTTTACCGATCACTTCTACCAACTCTTTGTTGGTTAGCAGACGATCAGGTTTTACCGGGCCAACGACATGGCGGTGCAACATGTGGTACATATCCAACAGGTCAGCGCGTTCTTGCATGAACACGTATTCCATAAAGGCTTTTTTGTTTTGGCTAGCAAAACGGCGCAGCTCTCGGTAGGTCGTCACCGGCGCACCACCAAAGAATTGAAACTGGCGAATCGCCCAACGGCTTTTCCAAGCACTGACGTTCTTCGCCATGTCTTTTACTGATTTGCCTGCTTCGTCGGAGACTTCATCGTCCATAGCAAAGCCGTCGATGTTCTTAGAAATGTATTTCGCGATGTAGCCCGTTGCTGTGCCTTTCTCTGGGTCGATGTAACCGAAGTCACAACGTGGACGGTAATCCATAGGACCAACATAAGCGCACTTGCGAAATGGCTTTTGCTTTTCCTTTTCGTATTGCGGGTGCAGTTCTGCACGGTCTTCTTGGGTCGCGTATGAAATAAAGATGTCACGCACTTGCGCCACTTCTTCCGGTTTTACCCAAATCAGCAAATGCCAGTGTGGTGTGCCATCGTGATGAGGCTCCGCAACACGGACACCAAACCAACGGATTTCTTCACGACCTAACTTGGCGCGGATACGCTGCCAAGCATTGTTTAAGTACGCTTGCGCCTCTCGTGGGCTTGCACCATTCCAATGGTCGATGAAACCGCCTTTCTTGTAGGAGTTATGGTATTTCGACGGCGTAGTCAGAGTCAGGAACAAACCTTGTAAACCAAGCTCATTGCCGATGTCTTCACAACCACGACAACGCACCATCAATTCATGACGGCGAATCGCAGGGTTAGACACACTTTTCAAAACCATTTCGGACAGGTCTGCTTTTTCTTCGGTTTCTTCGTCGAAGAGTTCACACTGCTTGATGTATTCCCAGTTGCGCTTTTGTTGCTCTTGGTGCTCACGAACACAATCCCAAGAAGCATAAGCAGAGGCTTTTGAAGATACTTGCCCCATTGCAATGGCTAGGTGCTCACGCATAATTTTTCGCGCCTTCACCAAACGACCAAGCCACCACTTCTCGCTAATCATGCGAGAGATATCTTGCAGAGCAGACAACTCATTTTGCTTTTTGTATTTACATGGTGGCTTAATGCCGAATTCGGAAGTGAAAGCAGCTAGCTGATGATAACCCTCAACAATAGGGCAGAACGTTTTGTCCTTTTCCAGTTCAGCTTCGGTAATACTTGCCAACTTAGAAGAGATAATTTGGAAACGAGCATTCATGATTTTGCCAATCTTGAACGCCATTTCTTTGAGTTCGTCTTGTTCTAGTTCTGCCAAGATACGGCTTTTTACTGGCTTGCGGTTTTTCTCCGCCTTGTCGAAATCAAAGCGAAGTTGCGGTTTAGCAATCTCTGGGTGTGCAGATGTAAAGTCGCTTTGGTCAGTGTTATCTAATTCTTCACTGAGCAAAGAAACCTTTTGGGTTGTTGGTAGCTTTTTGTATTTGCGTAAAACTATAACGGCGCGATCAGCAGCTGGCCCCATTCGTTCACGCAAAAAGATGTTTGCTTCTCTGCGACCTTTCTTTTCGAAAACAGAAATGTAGCGAGTCACAAAGTACTTAGTTAAGTAATCTGGCAGACCTTGGATTTTGCCTTTCGTCCACTCAAAATCATCTGGGTTTGCTTCAAACAGTTTACGTTCGAGCACGCTCAGGTCGTCAGGTTCTTGCGACTCATCAAAACGTCTTGCACCAAAGCAAGCATCCGCTAGTGTTTTTGGCACTTGCGGAAAAACGTGCAAGCTTCCCCAACTTTGACAAGCCAGAGAAGCAGCACGTTTGTAGTCATGGTCAAAACCGAACTTATCCAAGTCTAATAGTTCGATTTCAGTGGGTTCGGTTAGCGATTTCAATGTGTTAATCTCAAAAAATACAATTACAAAGGCTGGAATATATGAAAACTACACTTCTGAACGACTCATTTAATCTCAACTACTTTGATGGACTAGTTGAAGATTTCATCGAAGACAACTCAGATTCGGTTGGCGGTAAAGAAATGACAATCGCTATCCTCCCGCCAATAGAACCAAAGAAATATCTCAATCCTATTCGCCCATATAGAACGATTACTACTACCGGATTAAATGAATTCGTATCAATAACCAACTTCCTCGAAGAGCTAGAGCTGCTTTGCATCAATAAAAACTCTGACTCAGTTGATGGATTCGATTGCGTATTCATAATTCCCGAAGAAGAGTTCTATGATTTATATCCAGAAAATGATCCTGACTATGAACAAAAAATAGAAGCAGTTAGAGCTATGTTCAGGAAGTAGATTTACTTCTTTGCCTTCTTGACTGCTGCAATTTGTTGTTTAACAGCAGTGATAGAAGGCAAATCCCCTTCTTTGATTTGTTTTCGGATATATTTTTTTGCATAAGACGTTAACTTCTTCATACCGCCTCCAGTTCCTGAGTGGTCACCAACATAAAGCCGCCTTTACCGTTGCCCTTGCTCAACACGCCTTTGGTTAGGTGAGTACAACTAAGGGAAACACATGCCTGTTCGATCGCTTGGTCTAGTGAGTCGAAGTCGCCAACCATTACATTGGCAACTTCTTGAGTGTCTTCATGGCGAACAACGCCACCATCTGGACAAAGCATGATTGCTGCATATTCCATTTGCTCTTTACTCCTTAACCAAAATAATGCAATCGTCTGTTTCAATAGCTCCGGTGATAACCGTGCCATCTTCAGTTCTGAGTAAACCTAATTCTTCGGCCTGTTGGATAGCGTCACGTAGTGATTCAACAACGCTCGGTTTCTTCGTTGCTTTGGCGTTGGCCAGTGCATTGTTGTATTGAGCTGTATCAACCCAAACGATAAGAGCGGTCTTTTTGCCGTCCGCTAGTTCGGTGGCACCAAGACCATCGGTTTTGAATTTGATTGTGGTGCGTCCTTTGTTGTATTGGGCGGAGTCCATACACTGGTGAAGTGCTTGAACCGCTACGTTCTCGTCACCGATTTCATTAAGTAATTGAGTAAGTGATGCCATATCAAATTGCCTCCAACGTTGCGTAGCCATGCAGAGGTTCACAGTCGCGCCACCACGTTTGCATGGTTGTGTTTTGGCTTGTGCTTTTCGTGCATGCAGAGATAAAGAAAAGAGCGCGGATTGCACCAATGGCCTGATGGTGTGTTGCGTTGTCTGTGGATTGGTTGAATACAACAACCCAGTAAACCCACCATGCAGTGATAAAGTCTTCAAGGCACAAACCTTGTTCTGTGCCGTTTACGTTCACCAACATTGCACGAGTAGAATCAAGCTCTAACATCACGCCTTGGCTTGATTCAACTGGGTTGAAAACACGGATAAATTGCTCGATTTTGCGAGAAGTAAAACCTTCGCAACGAAGGCCAAACTCTAGGTCTTTACGATAGATAGTCAGGATGCTCATGCTTCACCTGCCTTTTCTTCTTCCAGACACTGCTTACATTCCCCATAGAGAATCGTGCCATGAGCACATTGGTTTGAGTTTGATTCCGGCGCTTTCGCTTCGGCAGTTTCACGAGCCTCAATAACAAGTTCTGTTATCTCGCTTTCGATTGCTAATAGCTGAACGTCTGCATCTTCTTCATCGAGTCGAACTCGTGAGTCAAATAACGGCAGATCACTGTGGTCGTACTTACAGCCTTTAACAAAAACTCTTGCCTCAAACCAATTGACGCTAGCTACATACCCAGCGTGAATTTCAATCACATCGCAATTGCTTATCGCCAGCGCATTAATGGCGTTCACAATGTCTAACACCTCACGGTTGGTATTCAGGCCGCTAAATAGCTTTTGCTTTTGCGCCAATGCCTCCGCTGGTAAATCCGCATGCCCAATAGTGCCGATATTACGGTTGATAACTTGGTCTATGAGGTTTCTTGCTTCGGTTAACTTTTGATTGGTATTCATCTTCTATGCTCCTACGCTAAGACGAAAAAAAAGCCCCCTGTTACAGGGGCAAAGGCTGGCTTGGTGATTAATGGGTGTTACTGAATTGATAGTGCTTGAGGCGACGAACATCGCCGACATTGCGATCAAATAACGTCGCGATTTCTTTAATTTGTTGCATGCCGTTGCGGATTTTGTGTAGTTCCAAATCGTTAAAGCTATCGAACTCACGGACGTGCTCCGAAGCTTTAAGATCTCCGGCAATCAATACCATGCCACGAAAACGAGGTGGCATACCGTCCCACAATTCTTTTAACTTACTGCGTGTAGCGGAACCGTTGAAAAGCGCTTTGCAAGCGGCAATGCTCTCGTTTGCGTTTGGTGCTTGTTGCAATTGTTCTTGTTGAATAGCTAACTGACTCATTGGTTCTCCTTAGGCTAAACCCGGAAGTGGTGCACCGTTGGCTAGGAAATCTGTGCCCATTTGCATGAGTGGCTGTAAGCCCGTAGTGCGGTTCTCTAGATCGGAAATCATCAAAACAAGGTTGCCAAGTGCAGCGTGCGCTTTGGCTAAGGTCTTGTTTTTGGTTGAACGCGGCAGGCGCTCTGCGGTGCACATTTGCATTGCATCGCCAGAAAGCTCGCCGCTTAGCGCGTTATTGAGTAGCGTGCGCTCTATGAAGTTTTTCTGTTCTGATTCCTGTGGCAGCGCCACGGTCACGGTGCCTAAGTTGCTATAAAGAACGTTATGGATTGAGTAGTCGCCGGAGTGATAACACAACCAGGCTAACTCGATGGCGTATAGCTTGTGCGGCTGCTCTGGGTTGAGCTTGTTGCGCAGCATGGTTTCGCCCATGTCCATCTTTCTGGCTAATCCTGCCATGTTGTGATTGGTTGCAAATGCGCAGCACGCCTCGTCAAACGCGTTTTGTTTGGCCTCACGTAATCTGCACATGGCGATGTTTGCGTCCATGTTTGACAATCCTTATAGCAACGTTGGAATGCAAATGACTGCCCAGGCGAATAAATGAAGCCAAAGCGGGCAGTAAGTTTTGGTTGGAATCAGAGAGGAAACGCGCATGACTTATCCTAACTTTGCAAGCGCTTCGCGGGCGGCTATCTCATTCATTGCAATGAGGTTTACCAGCGGCTTTTCTTTTGGGGCTCTTTTTTCCTGGATGATGATGCGGCCTTTACGGACGTAGTCTCGAATCGTTTCAAGCTTTAGGCCAGTGATGCGTGAGTATTCTTCAAACGTCACAAATGGCACGGGTAATACTGGGTTGTATGACAACATGGTGGTATCCTACTTAGTTGATTTAACGACATTTCACTGTACTCACGATTATTCGCACTAATCGAGTACGCAGAAATTATTGATCGCATTTGAGTTCATTGCAAACTCAAATGGACGCAAATTAAATTTATTTGTGATCGATAACCATAAAAAAGGGTCATATGGACGCTAAAAAACCTATTCTTCCATACGAATACCTTAAGGGTAACGAGTTCGTAGAAAAGCTTAAGGAAGTTCTAAACTGCAAGTCACATCAAGAACTTGCAGATTTACTTCGTATACCTAAGTCTACATTCAGCACATGGAGCAAGCACGAAAGGACTTCGCATGAGCTCACAATTAGACTTCATTTGGCCTTAGGAATACCAATCGCAGAACTCGCTTTGTCAAAAGACGACAAAAACCGCATTGCACAAGGAGGAGCTGAAGTGGCTAAACCTTCTTTGGATTACATGTCTAGAATGCTTGGTGAACAATCCACTCAGCTACAACAAGCTCAAAACGATGTTGTATCTATATCAAGCTTTTGCCTGACTAACGGGCAACTTCTCGACACTGGAAAAATTCCTTATGCAATTCGCATTTTTAACAGTTGGAATTTGGATAAAAACAACTCAATAGAGATCGAGACTAACGACGGGCGCTTCATCGTTGATAAAACCCAGAACGATGCGATGAGTGGCGATTACTTGATTGATATAAACGGTCGAATGTCAATCAACCATATTCAACGGTTGCCGAATAAACTTGCAGTTGTATTTGGAAACAGCACTGTTGAGGTAGCAGAAGAAGACATCAAAGTAATTGGCCGTGTAGCTGTGACTTTGAAGAAAGATTAATTAATAAAAATTGGCTAGGAAATAAATATGGATATTACCAGTGACTTAATTTGCACTTATTTTAGTCAACGTCACGTATTGTCTATTCAGCAGTTGGTTAACGCTAAATTAATTGTTAACGCAGAAGATGAACCAACACACGTGCAAGGTTGGTGTGCTATCACATCTTCTCCTCGAACCCTGCGTGTAGATCACGTGCTCGACATTCACGATTCTCTTAGTGAAGCAGAAACTTTTTTCAAAGAAGCTCAAGCGAAACTAGAACAAAGTGGCTTTGAATTCGATGTTCCAAAACCAAATCGCTTATCCAGCCCAGACACTATGGATGTTTGCTTTACTGGTTTCGCCAAAGGGGACAAAGCAGATCTTATGTCATTAGCCGAATCAAAGGACATGATGGTTCGACAAAGTGTAACGAGACACCTAGACATTCTTTGCTACGGCTACAACGCGGGTCCTAAGAAACTCGAAAAAGCCTTGGAGCAAGGCGTCATGATTTTAAACCGTCACCAATTTGAAAACCTGTTGGAAACGGGTGAAGTGCCAGAAGATATTTAGGTCATTGGGCGAGTGGCGGTGACTTTGAAGAATGATTAATTAATAAAAATTGGCTAGGGAGAACCAAAATGGCTAAAGAATGTAAGCACGTGAAAGCTTTTCGCGAAAAACACCTAAAACCAAGTGAAACGATTATCGCCACTGGTGAAGGTTACATCGGTGAAATGATGGGCTCAGGTGACAAGACCCAACATAATGGTGCGTTGATCGTCACTAATGAGAAAGCGTATTTCTATCGCAAAGGATTTTTTGGCGAAGTGCTAGAAAACATCCCGCTTAAAAGCATTACCTCTATTGAGCGCAAATCTACGCTTGGTCACTATACGGTTAGTCTTCACACGAGCCATGACGACCTTACATTCAAATGCATGCAAGAAAAGGAAATAGTCCAAGCTCTTGTTGATGCTATCGAAGACGGGCGCTCAAGCACATCTAGCCAACCGAATGTACCTCCATTCCCCTCAGAATCAGCGATTGATAAGCTAAAAAAACTGGGTGAACTCAAAGATGCTGGCGTTCTTACTGAAGAAGAATTCCAACAACAGAAAGCCAAGTTGCTAGCTGAAATCTAAGTTCAAGAAAAACAAAAATAATTGGTTGTCTAGGAGCAAAAACATATGGATAAAGGTGCATTAACTGCCCTCATTATTTTCTTTTTACCTTTATTGTTACTCGTCATCAGCTGGATGAGAGGTAAAAAGAACAAGAAGGCTTATGAAGAAAAACTCGCAGACTCTAACAAACAACTCGAGTATGTATATGGCAAAGTAGCTCGCCTTGAAGAAGAGCGAAGAGACTTGAAAACTAAGTATGGCCCGATCATAGATATAGAAGGCCATGCCGCCAAATTACTCGATGAAGCAGAAGAAGATGCAGCATCTAAACGTGATCAGTCTTTAAAGTTGTTAGCTGAAGCCGAAGCAAATGCGGACGAAATTCGCCAGGAAGCTAAGTCCCTTAGGTCAGAAGCGACTCAAAGATTGAAAGATTCGAAAGAAAAAGCCGAATTAATTAAGAGTGAAGCCAGAGTCGAAGCTGAGAAGGTTATCAGCTTTGCAGAGGCTCAAGCTAAGGAAATTGCAGGTGACGCTTACGAAGCCAAAGCGAAAGCAGACTCGTATGATAAAGCTATTCGCGCAATGAGAAACACCATTGAAGGCTACAAAGATGACTACATCATCCCGAACCACTCTGTGTTAGACGATCTAGCTGATGAGTTTGGTCATAAGGAAGCTGGTGAAGAACTCAAAGCGGCAAGAAAGAGAGTTCGTGATATGGTTAAGGATGGTTATGCCGGTGCATGTGATTATGCAGAAGTTCACCGTAAAACCTATGCCATTCATTTTGCTGTCGACGCTTTTAACGGAAAAGTAGATAGCGCACTATCGAAAGTTAAACATGATAATTACGGGAAAATTAAGCAAGAAATCATCGATGCTTTTGCTCTCGTTAATCATAACGGCGCCCCCTTCAGAAATGCACGTATCAACCAAGAGTATCTAGACGCGAGACTCAATGAGCTTAAGTGGGCAGTAGCTACTTTTGAACTCAAAAAAATCGAAAGAGAAGAGCAAGCCGAAATCAAAGCGCAAATTCGAGAAGAAGAGCGAGCTATTCGAGAAATGGAAAAGGCTCGTAAAGAGGCAGAGAAAGAAGAACGCCTACTTCAAAAAGCGCTTGAGAAAGCTCGCGCTGAACTTGCAGCCGCGAATGATGAGCAAAGAGCTCAGTATGAATCACAGCTTGCTGAACTCGAAGGCAAACTTAAAGAAGCAGAAGAGAAAGGCCAACGCGCCCTATCTATGGCCCAACAAACTCGCAGAGGCCACGTTTACGTTATTAGTAACATCGGCAGCTTTGGTGAAGAAGTCTTTAAGATTGGTATGACTCGAAGGTTAGAGCCAATGGATCGAGTCAAAGAACTAGGAGACGCTTCCGTTCCGTTCTCATTTGATGTCCATGCAATGATTTACAGTGAAGACGCCCCTGCTCTAGAAAAAGAACTTCATAGAAGGTTTGATTTGGACTCTGTGAACAAGGTTAATCCACGCAAAGAGTTTTTCAGAACATCGGTTGCGGAAATCAAACAAGCTGTAGAACAAAATGGGGTTACGGATGTTCATTGGACTCTTAAAGCAGAAGCAGCTGAGTACCGAGAAAGTCTTGCTATCGCTAAAGAGCAGCTAGCGGAAGCAGTCGCATAACGATGCGTCGTATAGAAAATGACAGTTCGCAACCTTAAAGACGCCAGCAAAAAACCTTGGCTCTGTGAGTGCTACCCACAGGGCCGAACTGGTAAGCGCATTCGCAAACGCTTTGCTACTAAAGGTGAAGCGGTTTCCTTTGAACAGTTCACCATGCGCGAAGTTAACGACAAGCCCTGGCTTGGCGATAAGCCCGATCACCGCCGCTTAACAGATGTGATTGAACTGTGGTACCAACTGCACGGTAAGAACCTGAAATCTGGTGAGCGTTCAAGATACCGCATGATGCTTACGGCCAAAGAACTAAATAACCCGATTGCGTCTTTACTGACTTCTAATGACCTCGCCCATTACCGGGCTGCTCGTGTAAATAAAGGTCGCGGCCGTGAAAACAGGGAAATGGCGATCAGCTCTAACAACGGTGACATTGCGCTGTTGAAATCAATGTTCAATCGCTTGATAGCACTCAATGAGTGGCGAAACCCAAATCCCGTGACAGGCATCGAGCCAGTCAAGAAGGCTCAATCTGAATTAACGTTTTTGAGAGAAGAGCAAATCATCCGTCTTTTCGAAACGATTAAGAAAAGCTGGCTACATGACGAACTGCGTTTGATTTATAAAATCTGCTTAGCCACTGGTGCTCGCATCAATGAAGCGGTTCTACTCCGAGGTGAGCATGTATTCGGTAATAAGATAACGTTTGTAAATACCAAGGGTAAGCGAAACCGAACTATCCCAATCTCTGAAGAGTTGTTTGCAGAGCTTAACCCCACATCGAGTGGCCGATTATTCACATGTGGTTATGGTGTCGCGCATAAGTGGATTGATAAAGCGTTACCTGAATTACCTAAGGGACAAGCTACTCACGTTTTGCGCCATACTTTCGCCACGGCTTTCATGCGTAATGGCGGTAACATCCTCGATTTGAAAGCGGCACTAGGCCATGTCAAAATTGAACAAACGATGGTTTACGCCCATTTTTCGCCAGATCACCTTTCATCGGTAGTCAATTTCAACCCTATCAACGGCCTTAAAGTATAACGATAAAAGTGGCGACAAAGTGGCGGCATTGCTCAACAAACCTCGCCATTATCCATCAACATACATTTTATTAGTTTTTAAAAACCCTTTAGCTACATGGCATTGCAAGGGATAACAATAGGTTTAAAAGTATATGAAAGTAATCAGCTTTAACATCAATGGACTACGTGCTCGACTGCACCAACTCCAAGCGCTCATCGATAAACACCAGCCTGACGTTATTGGTCTTCAAGAGATTAAAGTGCATGATGAAGCGTTCCCGATTGAAGATGTCGAAGCCATGGGTTACAAAGTGTATTTTAATGGCCAGAAGGCGCATTACGGCGTAGCGATGCTTTGTAAGCAAGAGCCAATCCGCGTACAAAAAGGTTTTCCAACGGATAACGAAGAACACCAAAAGCGCATGATCATGGCGACGTTTGAAGACGAAAATGGTGAAAAAGTAACGGTGCTTAATGGCTACTTCCCTCAAGGGGACAACATTAGCCACGAAACGAAATTCCCATACAAGCGCCAGTTCTACAAAGATCTAATGACGTATCTAAACGATCATCACAGCAACGATGAACAGTTGATTGTTATGGGTGATATCAACATCAGCCCTATCGATTCAGATATCGGTATCGGAGAACCAAACCGTAAGCGTTGGTTGAAAACGGGTAAATGCTCTTTCCAACCAGAAGAACGTGAATGGCTACAAACGTTGTTAAATTGGGGATTTGAAGATACTTTCCGTAAGCTTTACCCAGAAGTGAACGATCGCTTCTCGTGGTTTGACTACCGCTCTCGCGGCTTTGATGACAACCGAGGTCTACGAATTGATGTGATTTTGGCGACCCCTTCTCTCGCGCAAAAATGTATTGAGTCGGGTATCGATTATGAATTACGCGGTATTGAAAAGCCTTCAGACCACGCGCCAATCTGGTCGACATTCAAGTAATACATTGCAAAGCAATAACCGTGACTCAACGCTAAGGTAAATCTAGTAAAAAGGGAGACTCAGTCTCCCTTTTTCATGCACGTTATTTTCTACTCAGCTAGTTCAGTGGCCAAACCGTTTGACCATCAATACTTACTGGCGTTTGAGCGAATTCGTTCAGACAGTAGCCGGTATTGCTACTTGCAAAGTAAGTGAGAGGCATCGGCGTCAGATTCAACGCAACAACTTGTTGCTCCGCTTTTTCTGAGAACGAGAATCCCCACATGTCGAGATAGTTAGTCATATCTCGCTGAGCCACGTAACTTAGGGCAATGAGCAACCAGTCGTTGTTTGAGATGCTGTTTGCTTCATCTTTGGTATACATCGAGAAGCCAATGCTTGATTGTTTCGCATTCCACAGTGCCTCATCTGCTTTCAAACGATTAAACTCACGCTCAATAAGATGAAGTCGTGCCAGTAAATGCCAACCATTTTTAAGCACACCTTCGTGCTGAGTTGCCATCATCATTTGAATGTAAACGCGAGCACCCCAGCTCCAACCCGTTTGGTTTTGCTCCGCCATATAAGCATTTGGATCGCTTTGTGTTCGACTGGTTTGCAACAGTTCAAACTGACCTTTGAAATCCAAGCTTTGGCAGGTTGATTCCTTACCCGTATTTTGGAAGAAACGAGACTTGCTGTAGTAGGAGTAGTAGTTGGTCGTCGAATGCCCTTCCCAACCAGCGAATCGGAATCGTCCTTTCTCTAAACCGTGGCCTAGCTCATGCAAATCACCGTGACCTAAAGGACTGAAGGCCCAATAAGCATCGTACGGGTTACCAGAGCAGCCATAGCCACAAGTGGCTTGGTCAGCGTTCATGTGCTTAACCATATCAATATTGGCAATTTCCCAGCCTTGGTTTTGAGCGTATTGAATAATTTCAGGTACTTCGTCTATACCCGGCCCTTGAAAACCAGCCAGAACATGCGGGTAATTATGAACATATTCTTCTGTTGCCAGCGCCATTTCCGCAGGGGTAGACCACATTTCATCGTTGACCGACTCTAACATCTTGTCACGCTTTGAGTGCACTTCAAACCCAGGGGTGATCAGCTCGGCCCAATCAAACAAATTGGCTTCTAGCTGCTGGATAAAGGTGTCGTTGTCCTTCTCACTTCTCCATACAGGATGCTGTGCCACATGGTTAAATCTCAGTTCAACCGGAATATCATTTTTGTCAAAGTGAACCTGTACTGGGCCGCCATAAGGAGAAGTCAGCGTGATGGTTTCACCCGCTTTGACTTCGTAAGCAAATGAAGTCAGCAGTTTAGGTCGAGTATAACCGTCTTTACTGAACTCATGAGTCGCTCCACTTCTTAAGCTATTGATGACAATTTTTGTGGCCACATCATTGTTGTCTTTACGCGTTACCGTGAAAGTCTCACCTGGCAGCGCATACACTCCTGCCGAACGGAAGTTACGTTTAGACTCCATATTCACCGTAGTATCAGTTCTCTTTACATCGGCCCCAAATTCACTGCGACTGAAGTTTCCCATATTTGGTTGTTTTGGGTTGATGCGACGACTGTTGTATTGAACGTAGTCCGCGAAGTACGATTTCAAAAACTCAGTCGTCCCCGTAGACTGCTTATCCATTGGAAAAGAGGCCGTTTGACGATAATGATCCGCCAATAACACCATAAGCTTTTCGTATTGATAACCATCTTGTTCAAACAACGAGATTTTTTGCTCATCAAGTAATTTCAGCCATTGGCGAATGCTGTTGGCAGCGTCGTAAAATTGACTGTCCATGTTCGCTGCTTCTGGACATGATTTGTCATCACATTGGGACAAATCAACATTGAAGTTTTGAGTTTCGAAACGGGATAACAACGCTTGTTGCGTGATGACAGAATCTGGCACAAAGTTCATCAGTGATGAAGGTGCCCAATCGACCAAACCTAACTTACGCCAATAGTTGTCCCCCACGTAGTCAACATGGAATTTTGCCAAAATGTCTCGGCCAAGATCGGTCAGCCCACCGTCCCAATGCAGATATAGAACCGGAATTTTAGCTTGCTCGGCATAAGCCAGCGCATCTATTACCTGTTGGTTGGTATCTCCTGACAGCAAATGTTGTGACAGAATCAACAGGTTTGGCTTATCGGCTTTCAAGCAGCTAAGTAATTTTGAACCGTCGCACAGGTTAGCTTCATTAAATGTCAGGTCTGGTGAAATATTGTTGTTTAACCAACTGCGCGTCGCTTGCTCATCAGGAAAGTAATAAGACTGATCCATTTGCGCGATGACGACGTTTGAAGTAGCTCCACCTGACAACCAAGTAACGAGGTTATTTAGCCATTGAGTCATTGCCGCATTAGAAGAGTCAGGAAAACGTTGTGCGGTTCGAAATGGGTTACTGCCTAAAACAGCATAACGCTGGCCATTAGTTTGCTCACCAGCAATACCAATCGACAACGCTTGGTCTTTGTAGCCACTCGCCATCGCTTTATTGGTCATCAAGATGGTGTCGTTGAATCCATAGGTAGGAGCAAAAATCGCGGCATAATGCGTCGGATCCCAGTAAAGACCCGAAAGATTTTTTGCTATCGCAGATTTGATCGCATTCGACTGTTTCTTGTGCGCCTCAACAACTTGACGGCTTTCGCGAATGAAGTCATTTGGGTCAGAAACTAACAGGGCATTGCCTGTTTCTAGCGCTTGTTGAACAGGAACTGGAGTTGGTGTGACTTGACTGTTTGATTGTGACTTGCTCTCTCCACCACCGCATCCGGTGGCAACAGCGGCAAGACCCAACGATATAATTGTTTTTTTCATATTTCACTTATTAAACAAGGGTTTTGCCGAAGTGTAATGTAAGCGAACGAGGGAACGAAATAGTCTTGTTGATAAATAAGAAAAGTATGAATGAAGGTATCAAAAATAGAATGGTACCCGTAGGTACCATTACTTAAGTACATGATTTAGCTCAGAGGACGCAGGTACGCTAAGAAACGTTTTTCCGCGCGTTTAAAGCACCAAAGAATGATAAACGTAAGCGACATATAGAAAAGTCCAGCCGTCAAGAACGACTCAAATGGTGCGTAATAACGAGAGTTAACTAAGCGCGCTGCACCAGTTAAGTCCACGATGGTTACGATCCCTGCAACCGCACTGCCATGAAGCATGAAAATCACTTCATTAGAATAAGCAGGTAGTGCTCGGCGTAACGCACTTGGCAAGATGATGCGTTTGTAAGTCATAAATTTACTCATGCCATACGCTTTTGCGGCTTCCACTTCGCCTTTCGGCAAACCGTTAATCGCACCACGAATGATCTCTGCCGTATACGCTGATGTGTTTAGTACAAACGCAACAAGAGCACAAAACCACGCGTGTTCCCATAAGGTATCTTTCACTGGGAAAAACTGATCCATGCCATAGTAAATCAGATACAACTGAACAAGCAGTGGCGTTCCTCGGAAAAAGTAAATGAATCCCCAAGAAGGAAGGCTCAAAGCGTAGTTGGTACTGTTTCTCGCAATGGCGAGTGGAACTGAGACGCACAAGCCAATCACCAATGAAATGCCCACCAGCCAAACGGTCGTCCAAAGCCCTTGAAAGTAAACAGGGAAGCTTTCAATAATCAACGAAAAATCCATTACTTACCTCGCATGAATACTGAATTTGCGTTCAACGAGTTTTAATAACCCCGTCGAAATACTGGTGAAGAAAAGGAAAATCAGTGCAACAGCCATGTAGAACGTGAACGGCATTTTTGTTGTACCAGCCGCCAGAGAGCTCATTCTCACCATATCTTCAAGCCCGATGATGGAGACAAGCGCGGTGGTTTTTAACAATACCAGCCAGTTGTTACCAAATCCCGGTAGTGCATGGCGAATCATCTGAGGAAGAAGGATTCTTCTGAACGACAACACTGGGCTCATGCCATAAGCTTTTGCTGCTTCCAACTCACCTTTATCGACGGCCATGATCGCACCACGGAAAGTTTCCGCCATGTAAGCTCCAAAGATAAAACCAATTGTCAGCACACCGGCAATAAACGGGCTCACATCAATGTAGTCAGGTAAGTAAGAAGTCCACTCATGATTTGGGTCGCTAGATGCAAACCATTCATTGAGCGTTTCGTTGATGGAATAGAGGCTATTGTTTAAAAGTATTTGCCCACCAAAGAAAATCAACATCATCAGAACTAAGTCTGGAATGCCGCGAATAATGGTGGTGTAAAGTGTGGCAATTGCTCTTGCCCATTTGTAGGGTGCGAGCTTAGCAAGCGCGCCAAGCATTCCCAATATCACCGCAAGCAGTAGTGACAGAACTGCTACTTCGATGGTTACCAAAGCCCCTTTAAAAATGGAGGCTTCATATCCTTGTAAATCCAGCATAGGTGAGTTCCTAATCCCTAAACTCAAAAAATCGACCGTTGACTACTTCTAGGAACAAGCCAACGGCCGCTTAATTACCGCTTATTCGCCGTAAACATCGTAGTTAAAGTACTTGCCAGCAATTTCTTGGTAAATACCTTTATCACGCAGTGACAAGATTGCCGCATCAAGTTTCTTCGTTAGATCTTTATCTTGTTTACGTACAGCGATACCGAAACCTTCACCGAACCATTTCGCATCAGTCAGAGATGGGCCAACAAATTCGTACGCATCACCACCAGCTTTGTTCAATACACCTTCCTCTAGAGCAGATGCATCGCCCAAAACTGCAGCAACACGGCCGTTCGCAAGGTCTAGGTACGCTTCGTCAAAAGAGCCGTAACGTACAATTTCAACTTTGTCACCGTAGTTATCAGTTAGATATTTATCGTGAGTGGTCGCACGTTGAACTGCGATTTTTTGACCATCTAGATTAGCAAAGTCTAGGTTTGCACCTTTCTTAGCAATGAACTTATTTGGGATCAGTGCGTATTTGCCCGTGAAATCCACTTTCTTCTTACGTTCTTCGGTAATCGACATTGCCGCGATGATCGCATCGTATTTACGAGCCAATAGAGAAGGAATAATGCCATCCCAATCTTGTGCAACGATCTGACACTTCACTTGCATTTCTTCACACAGCGCATTGGCCATATCAACATCAAAGCCTTTTAGAGAGCCATCGGTTTCTGTCCAGCTAAATGGAGGGTATGCGCCTTCAATGCCAAAGCGAACTGTTTTCCATTCTTTCGCTTGAGCAACACCAGACACTGCCGTTGCAGCAAGAGTTGCTGCCAATAACCACTTTTTCATTTCCATACTCCTGTGATTGCTATTTTATTTGGTTTTGTTCGTTGTGCTTACTTAGGAGGCAAAACTCTGCCGCCTAATGAATATTAGTAGATAGATGAGATAAACTGCTGTAATCGCTGAGAATCGGGGTTAGTAAATAGCTTAGCTGGATCTCCCTGTTCTTCCACTAAGCCTTGATGCAAGAACATCACATGATTTGAGACGTCACGAGCAAACGCCATTTCATGCGTCACCACTAACATGGTTCGCCCTTCATCTGCCAAATCTCTCATAACCCCTAGCACTTCCCCAACAAGCTCAGGGTCAAGCGCAGAGGTAGGCTCGTCAAACAGCATAACTTCTGGATCTACGGCAAGGGCACGAGCAATCGCAGCACGCTGTTGCTGACCACCAGATAAATGACCTGGGTAATAATCTTTACGCTCGTAAAGGCCGACTTTTTTCAGTAACAACTCTGCATTTTCAATTGCTTGAGCTTTCGGCACACCAAGAACGTGGACAGGTGCTTCGATGACGTTTTCAAGAACGGTAAGATGAGACCAAAGGTTAAACCCCTGAAAAACCATAGCTAAACGCGAACGAATACGCTGAACTTGTTTTTCGTTGGCAGGTACAGATTCACCCGCGCGGTTGTTTTTCATTTGAATAAGCTCGCCGTTTACCCAAATTTCACCAGCGGTCGGTGTTTCTAGTAAGTTAATACATCTAAGAAAAGTACTCTTGCCAGAACCGGAAGAGCCAATGATGGAGATAACATCCCCTTTGTGAGCGGCAAGTGAAATGCCTTTCAGGACTTCATTCTGTCCAAATGTTTTGTGCAGGTCTTTTATATCTAGCGCTGGTACATCATTCATGCGCTCTACTCCCTGTGTTTTTGTCACTGCAATTAAGGGACTCCGCCCTCTCTATTTCGGAACAAATTAGCACCACCCCTAGAAAGTTGCAACAAATTATTAACCTAAATAAATCGAATAGATAGATACGATAGACAAATGAATATGCAATATATAGCAACATATTCTTTTATTCGTGAATATAGACCACAAAAAAGCCCCTCAAGTGAGGGGCCAAATAAATTTACAAAAGTGTTAATTGCTTCTCTCTAACATCAGCGTTTTAGTTTGAGCAATGCGATTCATCGTATCTCTAACTTGTTTCTCATTCATTACGATACCGAGTACATCTTTTGTCGTATCAGCGCCATCACCATTGGCAAAAGCAGTGAGAAAATCAGCAGCTTTAACGTCTGCTTTTTCATCGGTAAACACATAGCTCTGAGTAATTAACGAGTTATTGGAGATAACTAAATCACTTCGAGCACCAGAAGGAACACTAGAGTAATCTAAGTCAGGAACGACGATACTTCCTTCGATCAACGAGTAAACAGAATGGCGAACAACGTATGGCGTTGCACCAACCATCGTACCTTGCTGATAGCTCACGCGTTGTAACCCGTTTTCTTGGCCTAAACCAATACTGTCAGTTAGATCAACAACACTGTTTGATACACCTGGTTTCGTGTTCTGGGTATCCGTTACTGAAAATAGAGAGCGGTCATCAACAACAATGCTCCAGTTTTCAGAAACTTTGTCTGTGTATGCAGCTGTCCATCCAGGCGTTGCAATCGTGCCTTCTACACTGAATGTCCAAACATCGCCTTTCAATGCATCAGGGTGATAAAACGCACTTGTCTTTGGCACTTCAGCTAAACGGTAAGAAAAGTTTTTGTAGATTGTATCAATATCTATCTTAGAAAAATTGATACCCGACGTACTGACCATAGGCATCGAAGGCGTTCCTGCAAAGACCATGCGTCCATCAGTCCAGTCTTCAAAACCATATTGGTACAAGGAAGAGCGTGAAGCAGTGCGGTATTGAGCTACCATCGTTTTTTCGGTACTAACCGCTGGTAAACTTTCACCCTTGGTAAAGCGCGATTCGTTCGCCGTTACAGTTTCTAGCTGGGAATCAAAGTAGAACGTCGAATATGGATTGCCTGAAGCATCTTCCGCAGTCTTGTAGTCCAAGTTTGTCTTATTGACTTTTGAATCGTTATTTCCCGTCAGACAGCTCGTATTACTTACGTTCGCATCTGCAGATAGGTATACGTTTCTCAAAGAGGACTCAGATTCCAAAAGATCTTTTGAAAAGGTAATCGCGTTAATAATAGTGCCATTCACCTCTTGAACAGTAACACTACCGCCATCTGGAATCGTTTGCAGAATAATCGTCAATTTGTCATTGCTTGCTGTTACCAAATCACCAACGCGGTTACCCGATGCATCAGAGTAATAAGCTGTTAACTGAGTGTCTAAAACACCACCCAACTTATGGTAATTCAATACTTGCTCAATATTGTTTGACTCAAAGCGATCGTAAATCGTACAAGTACCGTTACTTGAAAGCGCTTGTGTCTTTGGCGCAACAAAAGTGAAGTTAAATGCAGTTTGAGGTGTACCGCCACCGCCACCACCGCCGCCACCGCCGCCACAACCGACCATTAAACCTGAGATAATTGCCACAAGTGGCAGTACTTTAAGCTGTTTCATGTCTTCTTCCTAAACTGAGCGGCAATGATTCGCCAAAAAATCGTCGTTGCTCGGTACAAAGCAAGAATAAAGCCAGCTTTATATAAACATCGTGAATATTGATCATTTAAGGGTGACTCATGCGATGCAGGGCAATAAACTCTAATTTTATGCAACTTGTGTAATGAAATTACACACTAAATAACCATCTCATTCGCATACCAGACACTTTCTGTAGTTTTATTTCACATCTATTCTTAAAGTGATCTAAATCAATCACCCTAAATGGCTATCTTGCTAGACTCCAGCCAAAAGATGAGGAATTTTTTGTGCCTCAACACAACAAGTTATTAGCTATGCTTAGGCACGACGTCGACGTGTAACAAATCTAATAATAGCTAGCATAGGACGTGCCGCAGGATGCGGAATAACACACTTGAATGAATAATTCATAACTTTTAAATATATGAGGAATCTATGTCAGACGCAGTTAACAAAGCGCACTCTGATTCAGATATCGAGACCAAAAGCTACCGTGAGCTTCATCGTCCATCATCTGAGTTCGCCAGCCGTTCAGACTACCTAGACCACGAACTACAAATCATGAAGCCGCGTCGTTTCGGCTTAAACTTGCCAGGTCGTGACTTCCGCTTTGAGCTTGAAGACCTTGTTCCAGCACTTGCTGGTACTATCGGCATTATCGCAATGTACTCTGCGGTAATGATGTCTTGGGCTGAAGGTCTTACTGCAGCATGGGACCACGTTAACTTAGGTAAAGATTTTGCCATCGAAGTTGCGCGTGTAGAAATGCTAATCCCTGCACTACTTTTCTGTGTGCTTGCTTCTGGCTTTATCAACCCGAAAGCCAACTTAGCAGGTAACCACGGTCCAATGATCCCTCTTATTGGTACCATCGCTCTCGCTGGTGCTCACCCTCTTGCATTGGCAATTCTTATTGGTGTATTCGGTCTTCTACTTAGCTTCTTGAAAGGCGGTTCTAAACTGGTGAACCTCACCTCAGAGGGTACAGCTGGTGGCTTGCTCATTTTCTTGGGCTTGACGGGTACCATGAGCCAAATCAACTCGATTCAAGAATGGGCGGTTGGTCTACAATCTTCTACTGTTGAAGCTGGTAGCATGGGTTACGTGGGTCTGATCGTGCTTGCAGTGACTATCGCACTATACGCTTTCCTTGCAAAAGTGAACAAACGTTGGCTTGCGATTCCAGTGTGTGCTTTCACAGGCCTTATTATCGCTCTAGTGCTAGGTGCTGGTTTTGACATCAAATTCGTCACTGAAACTGGCCTACCGAATCTAAACCCTGTTTACTGGTGGGGCAGCACTGAAGAAGGTTGGATGCTCGGTCTTCCTAATATGGAACACTTCATCGCGTCACTGCCTTTTGCAATCCTAGCAGTAGCAATGTGGTCTCCTGACTTCTTAGGTCATCGTATTTTCCAAGAACTTAACTACCCTAAAAAGACTGAAAAAGTACTAATGGACGTTGATGACACAATGACTATGTGTTCTATCCGTCAGATGGTAGGTACAGCGGTAGGTGGTGGTAACATCACTTCATCTTGGGGTACTTACATGATCCCAGCAGCGATTGCAAAACGTCCAATTCCTGGCGGTGCGATCCTTCTTGGTCTTCTAGTAATGATCATCGCGATCCTTGGCTTCCCAATGGACATCGCAGTATGGCCACCAGTAATGCGTGTCGCTCTTCTTGTAGGTGTATCTCTACCCCTACTTGAAGCAGGTATGCAAATGGTGAAAGACTCTAAAGACTCTCAAGCAGCGGGTATCTGTATTTTCGGTTCTGCCGTCGTTAACCCTGTACTAGCATGGGCATTAACAATGCTACTTGATAACAACGGTCTAATTGGTGACAAAGAGCGTGCAGCTCGCCTGTCATTCGTAGACAAGATTGTGATCCCAGTGGGTGTACTTGTTATCTGTTTGGTCGCTATGCTTGCAGTTGGTATGCTAGAAGGCCAGTATGGCATCAAAGCTTGGCTGTAAGGCTGATTGTTCAAAAAACGTGTGGGTAGCGCTTGTCGCTACCCCATTTTTATCGAGATTTTTGAGGATTTATTGATTTAGTTTAAGGTTTGCAAAAAAATTTTAGTTTAACCTCTAGTTGTCTCTTAAAAAGAGTGTCATTAAAGATAGTGACAATATTTATAGTTTTGTGACCCAATTTTTTAAATTTAAGACTATAAATATTGTTATTCAAAAGAGTGTACTGTTCCCCCTCAGATTTTGGGGATAGCTGGCTCAACGGCGAAGCAGTACGTAATTTTTTTCTACTAAAAAGGTAGGTATGTCATGGCAGAGCAATTTGCTAAAGCTTGGGAAGGTTTTGTTGCAGGTGACTGGCAAAACGAAGTAAACGTTCGTGATTTCATTCAAAAGAACTACACTCCGTACGAAGGCGACGAATCTTTCCTAGTTTCTGAAGGTACTGAAGCAACTAACAAGCTTTGGGCTAAGGTAATGGAAGGTATCAAGCAAGAGAACTCAACTCACGCTCCTGTTGATTTCGATACTTCTATCATCTCTACCATCACTGCTCACGATGCAGGCTACATCGAGAAAGATCTTGAGACTATCGTTGGTCTTCAAACTGACGCTCCTCTAAAACGCGCTATCATCCCTAACGGTGGTATCCGCATGGTTGAAGGTTCGTGCAAAGCATACGACCGCGAACTAGACCCACAAGTTAAAAAAATCTTTACAGAATACCGTAAAACTCACAACGCTGGTGTTTTCGACATCTACACTCCAGAAATCCTAGCTTGTCGTAAATCTGGTGTTCTAACTGGTCTTCCAGATGCTTACGGTCGTGGCCGTATCATCGGTGACTACCGCCGTGTTGCTCTATACGGTATCGACTTCCTAATGAAGGACAAACTGGCTCAATTCAAATCTCTACAAGAGCGTTTTGAGAACGGTGAAGATCTTCAAATGACTATGCAGCTTCGCGAAGAGATCGCTGAGCAACACCGTGCACTTGGCCAAATGAAAGTTATGGCAGCGAAATACGGTTGTGACATCTCTCGCCCTGCTGAAACTGCACAAGAAGCTATCCAATGGACTTACTTCGGCTACCTAGCAGCTGTTAAGTCTCAAAACGGTGCTGCAATGTCTCTAGGTCGTACTTCTACATTCCTAGACGTGTTCATCGAGCGTGATATCGCTGCTGGTAAGCTTACTGAAGAACAAGCTCAGGAAATGATCGACCACTTCGTAATGAAACTACGTATGGTTCGTTTCCTACGTACTCCTGAGTACGATGACCTATTCTCTGGCGACCCAATCTGGGCAACTGAGTCTATGGGTGGTATGGGTCTTGACGGTCGTACGCTAGTTACTCGTACTAACTTCCGTTTCCTAAACTCACTATACACAATGGGTCCTTCTCCAGAGCCAAACATCACTGTACTTTGGTCTGAGCAACTACCTGAAGGCTTCAAGAAGTTCTGTGCGAAAGTATCTATCGATACTTCTTCAATCCAGTACGAAAACGACGACCTAATGCGTCCAGACATGAACTCTGACGACTACGCAATCGCATGTTGTGTATCTCCAATGGTTGTTGGTAAGCAAATGCAGTTCTTCGGCGCTCGTGCTAACCTTGCGAAAACTATGCTTTACACCATCAACGGTGGTGTGGATGAGAAGCTAAAAATCCAAGTTGGTCCGAAAATGCCTAAGATCGAAGGCGACGTACTAAGCTATGACGAGTTGTGGGAAAAAATGGACCACTTCATGGATTGGCTAGCGAAGCAATACGTGACTGCACTAAACGCAATCCACTTCATGCACGACAAGTACAGCTACGAAGCTGCACTAATGGCTCTGCACGACCGTGACGTTAAACGTACTATGGCTTGTGGTATTGCTGGTCTATCTGTTGCTGCTGACTCTCTGTCTGCAATTAAATACGCAACTGTTAAACCTATCCGTGATGAAGACGGTCTAGCAATCGACTTCGAAATCGAAGGCGATTACCCTAAATTTGGTAACAACGACCCACGCGTTGATGACATCGCATGTGAACTTGTTTCTGTATTTATGGGCAAAATCCGTAAGCTTAAGACTTACCGTGATGCAATCCCTACTCAGTCAATTCTTACTATCACTTCAAACGTGGTATACGGTAAGAAAACTGGTAACACACCTGACGGTCGTCGTGCTGGTGCTCCATTTGCTCCAGGTGCAAACCCAATGCACGGTCGCGATGAGAAAGGTGCTGTAGCATCACTAACTTCAGTTGCTAAACTGCCGTTTGCTGACGCACAAGATGGTATCTCTTACACATTCTCTATCGTACCTAACGCACTAGGTAAAGATGAGGGTTCACAACGCGCTAACCTTGCTGGTCTGATGGATGGTTACTTCCACCACGAAGCTGGTATCGAAGGTGGTCAACACCTAAACGTGAACGTTCTTAACCGCGAAACTCTAGAAGACGCAGTTAAGCACCCAGAGAAATACCCTCAGCTAACAATTCGTGTATCTGGTTACGCTGTTCGCTTCAACTCTCTAACTGCAGAGCAACAAGCTGACGTAATCGCACGTACATTCACTGAGTCTCTATAAGACTATAGCGAAATAACGTTTTAGTGATACAACAAAGGCTGATGCTGCAAAGCATCAGCCTTTTTTTGTTTCTTGAACTAAAGTTGTGACATTGCGGAAGATTTTGATTGAATTCTTACGTATGATGCAAAAAAAGTTAGTAAATGCAGTATATGAAACTCAGTAAATTAATTTTCCTTACCCTTTTATCGCCAGTTGCTCTGGCATCCACCAAATCCACAGTATCCTTTACCCTTGATAACGATGGCATTTTTGGTGTCGACCAAGATTACACCAACGGTATATTCTTCTCTTACGCAACCGAGAAGCTAAAAAAAGAAAGCGAATGGAAATGGTTCAGCTTAGAAAATGCAGATCAATCCAATGTCGATAAGATCGAGGTAGTACTTGGCCACAAGATGTGGACTCCAAGTGATATTGAAGCAGACTACCCTCTTGCCAATGACCGTCCATATGCTGGTTACCTACACACTGAAATCAACTACCTATCTCTAACCGCCGATCAAGCCGTTCGCTATAACTTCACCATTGGTGCCACAGGTGAAAGTTCTCTATCAGAAAAAGCGCAGGAAATTGTTCACGGCATCACTGGTTCAACCGATCCTCAAGGCTGGGATTACCAAATTGACGATGAAATTGCCTTTAGCGTTGGTTACCGAGCTTTCAATAAACTCATGCGCAGTGAGGGCCAGAAGACGCAATGGGAAATCACTAATGTGAATGACATTAACGCAGGTAACTTCCGCAGCGATGTATCACAAGGTGTCATGTTCCGCTGGGGCACGAATCTAGCCAACAGTATTGGCGCGGCAAACATCAGTGTAGAAAGCCCTTTCTCTGCCAGTATGCTTGCGAAAAATACCTCCAGTTGGTTTGTCTTTACAGGATTTGAAGGTCGATACCGTTTCAACGATATCACCATTGAAGGCGATCGCTCAGGTATTCCAGGCTCATCAGAACCTTATGATGTGACTCTAGAAAACTGGCAAGCAAGTGCCGTTGCAGGTGCAACTTGGTATAACCAGAATTACGGCGCAAGCCTAACCTTTACGGTGAAAACACCTGATTACGAAGAATCACAAACTGACGTTTATGGTACTGGTTCTTTCTCAGTCTTTGCTTTCTTTTAAATAGTATTTATCTCTCCGGCCAATGAACGCATCATTGGCCGTTTTCTTTGGTCACATTACGCTGCCTTAGCCACCCACAAGGCTGTTTTAACCCTGCTTTTTGTAATAAAATAACAGCAAGAATTTATTAGTAATGAGAGCAAAAGATGTCAACAACTGGTCGTATTCACTCATTTGAATCATGCGGTACCGTAGACGGACCTGGTATTCGTTTTATCGTCTTCTTGCAAGGTTGTTTAATGCGCTGTAAGTATTGCCATAACCGCGATACTTGGGACACGCATGATGGTAAAGAAGTTACTGTTGAAGAAATCATTGCCGAAGCGAAAAGCTACCGTCATTTCATGAATGCATCAGGTGGTGGTATCACTTGTTCTGGTGGCGAAGCCATGCTTCAACCAGAATTTGTTCGCGACTTTTTCCGTGCGGCTCACGCAGAAGGCATCCACACATGTCTAGATACCAATGGCTACATTCGTAAACACACAGAAGTGATCGACGAAGTATTGGACGCGACTGATTTGGTGATGCTAGATATCAAACATATGAAAGATGAAATTCACCAAGACTTTATCGGTGTGTCGAATCGACGTACGTTAGACTTTGCTCGTTACTTGCACAAAATTGGTCAAAAAACATGGATTCGCTACGTAGTTGTGCCGGGTTACACCGATGATCCAGAAGCGGCGCACATGCTGGGTGAATTCATTAAAGATATGGACAACATCGAGAAAGTTGAACTGCTCCCATACCACAAACTCGGTGCACATAAATGGGAAGCTCTTGGTTTAGAGTACCCTCTTGAAGGCGTGAATCCTCCTTCAAAAGAGACAATGGATGAAATTCAATCCATCTTGTCTCAGTACCACTCCAACGTGAAATACTAAGCAAATAAGAAACTTAACGTTCTAGAAATGCCAGCATTTAGCTGGCATTTTTGTATGTAACACTGGCAAATTCCTTATATAAATCACCAAGGCGTGTAAAATAGCGCCCCTACAAAAGGATTAACGTAAAAGTGACAAACGCATTTTAGGAAAAGAGTTCATGGACTGGTTTAACGTAGGCTCACTCATCATCGTCACTTGGGTTGTCGTTGCTTTTTGCATACCCGATTGGAGAAAAGTAGTTTGGCCTAAACTTGAACAAGAGAAAGCATTTCAACATATCGTGTTTGCCTCTTTCTTTCTCATTACGGTTCTTTGGTCTGCTCAAGCAGGAGTAAAAGAAGGGTTACAAATACACTTTCTCGCGTTAACGACACTAACCATGATGTACGGTTGGCGAATGGCTTTTTTGCTCAGCATTCCTGCGATGATCGCCTACCACTGGATACACGATATTTCGTTTATCTTGCTCCCGAGCTCTCTTGTGCTATCGGCGCTCGTTCCAATATTAATCAGCTACTTAGTCTTTTTGCTTAGTTACCATTATTTACCCCGCAACATCTTTGTGTTTATTTTTGTCGCTGGCTTTTTTAATGGCGCACTCACAGGCAGCTTACACTTAGTATTTAACTCGTTTTATCACTTGTTGGTTGGCCACTACGATTGGGAAACCATTCAACACAACTACTTTATTTTTGTCCCATTGCTTGCGTTCCCCGAAGGGTTACTTAACGGGATGTCACTGGCAGTATTAACCGTCTTCAAGCCAGAGTGGTTAAGAGTGTTTTCGGACCGAGATTACATATACAACCACTATCACAAAAAGTAGATATTCTTCTTATATCGTGTATCACGCCGTGGCTGAATTCGACAATTCTTGCCATTTTTTCATATTAAATATGTGTTGAGATCATGTTTCACCCTTGTCTGAAGCGTTAACCTAAGCACATTAAAAATGTATTAGATTATTTAGTGAGGTCATCATGGAAATGTCAAACGCTCAACGTTTGATCCTATCAAACCAATACAACCTAATGTCTCAGCTTGATCCGAATAATGCGGCTAAATACAAACGCCTACAGACGATCGTTGAACGCGGCTATGAGCTACAAATGCGCGAACTGAACAAAGATTTCGGTTGCCTTTCAGAAGCAGAATGCCGTGAAATCATCGACATTATGGAGATGTATCACGCCATGCAAGAATCTAACAATATGTTAGATGCGGAAGAGCGTAGCAAAGTAGACCAACGTCGCTTACAGTTCTTAGGTTTCGATATCGCAACAGAAGCGCAGCAAGTGCATTACGTCCGCTTCCTTGTTGATTCTGAAGGTCTTTACCCACAATTCGACAAGGCAGATCACCACTTTAACAGCCAAATGCCAATGCTAGATAAATACCGCCGCATGCTGCAAACTTGGCGTAACTGCCCTCGTCAATATCACTTGTGTGAAAACGAGCTTGCACAAATTTTTAGTGCATAAGCTAGCAAGTCTTTGATTAGGAGAGCATTCGCTCTCCTTTTTTTATTTTCCTGTCACAACTTCCATTCTTCACTACCGTATCCTTCTGCTTATCTTGTGCAATGTGGAATAACGAATCACTGAAATTCTGTATTTTTCACCAAATATTTGATTTATCTCCGCCCTATTCGCAACATAAATTCATCCTCATCTAAAGAGTGATTCAAATGTCACTTTTACAATAAATTCATAATTGTTAAGCAAAATTGCAAATCCCCGACTAGGCTTAAGTAGAGAAAGGCTGTGACTGAAAAGTACACATCCACTGCTCACCGTTGTGATGAAAAAACTGTCCATAAAGCAAAGTCTTTGGTGTTACTGGTCATACATTTCGTACAAACCAAATGAGATAACAGGACGTCGACATTCAGGCAACTAAGAGCACAGCAAAACGTGGAACAGCCTGCACCAACGTTCGTCGGTAGACTGACTATTAAAGGGGAAAGCGACATGAGTATTTTCGACCACTATCAATCCAGATATGAAGCTGCAAAAGATGAAGAGATGTCGTTACAGGAGTTTCTAGCCCTGTGTAAGGATGACAAAAGTGCTTATGCTAATGCAGCAGAACGCCTACTGATGGCAATCGGCGAGCCAGAGATAATAGATACAGCTAAAGACCCACGTTTGAGCCGCATCTTCTCCAACCGCGTTATCTCTCGCTATGAAACATTCAAAGACTTTTATGGTATGGAAGATGCGATTGAACAAATTGTCTCTTACCTCAAACATGCGGCACAAGGATTAGAAGAACGCAAACAGATCCTCTATCTATTGGGCCCTGTTGGCGGCGGTAAGTCCTCACTTGCTGAAAAACTAAAATCGCTTATGGAAGCGATGCCTATTTACGTATTGAGCGCTAATGGCGAACGCAGCCCAGTGAACGACCACCCATTCTGTTTATTCAAAGCGACCGAAGATGGCGAGATTCTGAAAACGGACTACGGTATTGAGCAGCGCTATCTTCGCTCAATCATGTCGCCTTGGGCAGCAAAACGCCTTCACGAATTTGGCGGCGACATCACCAAGTTTAAAGTGATGAAAGTTCGTCCTTCTATCCTTGACCAAATCGGTATTGCGAAAACCGAACCTGGTGATGAGAACAATCAAGATATTTCATCACTCGTCGGTAAAGTGGATATCCGTAAACTCGAACACTACTCTCAAGACGACCCAGATGCGTACAGCTACTCTGGCGCGCTGTGTAAAGCAAACCAAGGCTTGATGGAATTCGTCGAGATGTTCAAAGCGCCAATTAAAGTATTGCACCCATTACTAACCGCAACACAAGAAGGCAACTTTAACGGGACGGAAGGCCTTTCTGCAATTCCATTTGACGGCATGATTTTGGCTCACTCTAACGAATCTGAGTGGCAAACCTTCCGCAACAACAAAAACAACGAAGCCTTCCTAGACCGTGTATACATCGTAAAAGTACCGTACTGTTTACGCGTATCGGAAGAAGTTAAAATCTATCAAAAACTGCTTGAAAACAGTGAACTGTCTCAAGCCCCTTGCTCACCAAGCACATTAGAAACATTGGCGCAGTTCAGTATCCTTTCTCGTCTGAAAGAGCCTGAAAACTCGTCTATCTTCTCGAAAATGCGCGTGTACGACGGCGAGACGCTAAAAGACACCGATCCTAAAGCGAAAAGCTACCAAGAATATCGAGATTACGCAGGCGTCGATGAAGGTATGAACGGCCTATCTACACGTTTTGCGTTTAAGATTTTGTCTCGCGTGTTCAACTTTGACCAAACCGAAGTGGCAGCAAACCCAGTTCACCTGTTCTATGTAATTGAACAACAAGTAGAGCGCGAACAATTCCCTTCAGAAACCGCAGAAAAATATCTTGAGTTTTTGAAAGGTTACCTCGTTCCTCGTTACGTTGAGTTTATCGGTAAAGAAATTCAAACCGCGTACCTAGAATCTTACTCTGAATACGGCCAAAACATCTTCGACCGTTATGTTACCTACGCAGACTTCTGGATTCAGGACCAAGAATACCGTGATCCAGAAACGGGGCAGCTATTTGACCGCGCGTCTCTCAATGCGGAACTAGAGAAAATTGAGAAAACCGCTGGTATCTCCAACCCGAAAGATTTCCGAAATGAAATCGTCAACTTTGTGCTTCGTGCGAAAGCCAATAACAATGGTCAAAACCCAGTTTGGACCAGCTACGAAAAACTGCGCACGGTAATCGAGAAGAAAATGTTCTCCAATACCGAAGAGCTTCTTCCGGTTATCTCGTTTAATGCGAAAACCTCTTCTGAAGATCAGAAGAAACACGACGACTTTGTCGCTCGCATGATGGAAAAAGGCTATACCGAGAAACAGGTTCGCCTACTTTCTGAGTGGTACCTACGAGTACGTAAGTCATCCTAACCCAGTGTTGAGTTAGGTCGCTTGTGAAACATGAAGAGGGCTATTTCATGGCGCAATTTATAGACCGCAGGCTCAATGGCAAAAACAAGAGCGCTGTTAACAGACAGCGCTTCTTGAAGCGCCATAAAGAGCAGATCAAAGAGTCGGTAGCTGACGCAGTGAATCGACGCTCGATCACGAATACAGAAACGGGCGAAGACGTCTCAATACCGCACAAAGACATTAACGAGCCGATTTTCCATCAAGGGAAAGGTGGCGTGCGTGAACGCGTGCACCCTGGTAACGATCAGTTTATTACGGGCGATAAAATCGAGCGTCCAAAAGGTGGAGGCCAAGGCAGTGGCTCTGGTGAAGGTAACGCAAGTCCCGATGGCGAAGGTCAAGATGAATTTGTGTTCCAAATTTCAAAAGATGAATACCTGGATATTCTTTTTGAAGACTTAGAGCTACCGAATCTAGAAAAAAATCAAATCGCTAAAATTACGGAATGGAAAACTCACCGAGCAGGTTTCCAAACTGCGGGGATCCCTTCCAACATTTCCGTTATTCGTTCATTGCAGCAGTCATTAGCTCGTCGAACCGCCATGACTGCAGGCAAAAAGCGACTTCTTAAAGAACTCGAAGACGAGTTGACTCGCATCAAAAATATTGAGCCAGCACAACAACTTGAAGAAAATCGTCTGAAAAAAGAAATCGAAGAACTGCGCAAGAAAATTGAAAATGTGCCGTTCATCGATACTTTCGATTTACGTTTTAAAAACTACGAAAAACGACCAGTCCCTTCTAGCCAAGCCGTGATGTTTTGTTTGATGGACGTATCTGGTTCTATGGATCAAGCGACCAAAGACATCGCGAAACGCTTCTATGTGCTGTTGTATCTGTTCTTAACTCGCACCTATGAAAACGTAGACGTTGTGTTTATTCGCCACCACACGCAAGCCAAAGAAGTCGATGAACACGAATTTTTCTACTCGCAAGAAACCGGTGGCACCATCGTATCTAGCGCTTTGAAATTAATGGATGAAATCGTCAAAGAGCGTTACCCGGTTGGTCAGTGGAACATCTACGCAGCCCAAGCGTCCGATGGGGATAACTGGGCGGATGACTCACCACGATGCCGAGATTTACTCGTGAACAAGTTGCTGCCAAATTGTCAGTACTATTCTTATATAGAAATCACGCGTCGCTCACATCAGACCTTATGGCACGAGTATGAGAAGCTTACCGACGAGTTTCCAAACTTCGCTATGAAGAATATTCGCTCTGTGGAGGATATCTTCCCAGTCTTCCGAGAACTATTCCAAAAAGAAACGGCGTAAGGAGGCTAGCGATGACTACCGCAACAAAAAACCTCTCTGGAGAGGCGCCTAAAAAGCGCAACAGCAAGTTGCTACCTGACGGACCAGATTGGACATTCGAACTGCTTGAACGCTATCACAAGGAAATAAAACGTGTCGCGGAGCACTATCGTTTGGACACCTATCCAAATCAGATCGAAGTGATCACGTCTGAGCAGATGATGGATGCGTACTCAAGTATCGGTATGCCTATCAACTACAACCATTGGTCATTTGGTAAAAAGTTCATTCAAACAGAACAGAACTACAAACATGGTCAGATGGGCCTAGCCTACGAGATTGTCATTAACTCCAATCCGTGTATCGCCTATTTGATGGAAGAAAACACCGTGACAATGCAAGCACTTGTCATTGCACACGCGTGCTACGGCCACAACTCTTTCTTCAAAGGTAATTATCTGTTCCAAACCTGGACGGACGCTAGCTCCATCATCGATTATTTGCTGTTTGCCAAAAAGTATTTAGCTGAATGTGAGGAGCGATATGGAGTACAGGAAGTGGAAAAACTGCTCGACTCCTGTCACGCCTTAATGAACTTTGGTGTAGATCGTTACAAGCGACCAGAGAAAATCTCCATTACCGAAGAGAAAGCGCGACAAGAAGAACGCGAGGCATACTTACAGTCTCAAGTGAATGAATTGTGGCGCACGGTACCAAGAGCCAAAACCAAAGAGGAAGATCTTAAAGAGCGATTCCCAAGCGAGCCTCAGGAAAACTTGCTCTACTTTTTCGAAAAGCATGCCCCGCTACTAGAGCCGTGGCAACGTGAAGTCGTGCGGATTGTACGCAAAATCAGTCAGTATTTTTATCCGCAAAAACAAACGCAGGTCATGAACGAAGGCTGGGCAACATTCTGGCATTACACCATTCTCAACCATCTTTACGATGAGGGTTTGGTATCCGAAAAGTTCATACTAGAGTTCTTACATAGCCATACCAGTGTGGTAGCTCAACCGCCTTATAATAGCCCTTACTTTAATGGTATTAATCCATACGCCTTGGGCTTTGCAATGTTCCGAGATATTAAACGTATCTGTGAAGAGCCAACTGACGAGGATAAAGAGTGGTTCCCGGATCTAGCAGGAACAGATTGGTTAGATGCCTTGCATTTTGCTATGCATAATTTCAAAGATGAAAGCTTTATCAGCCAATATTTGTCTCCGAAATTGATGCGTGATTTCAAACTGTTCGCCATCAACGATGATGACAGGAAGAACTTTATTGAAGTCTCCGCCATACATGATGAAATGGGCTACAAGCGCATTCGAGAAACTCTGGCAGCGCAGTACAACCTATCAAACTTAGAGCCTAACATTCAGGTGTTTAACGTGGATGTTCGTGGTGACCGTTCACTCACGTTGCAGTACGTTCCTCATAACCGCATTCCACTCGATGAAAGTTATGATGAGGTATTGAAACACGTCTATCGCCTATGGGGCTTTGACGTAATCTTAGAAGAAGTTAAAGACACGGGACACAGAGAAACATTAGCCACTTGTCCAAAACGCAATCAGTACGATTCAAACATTTAGCTAAAAATAGACTCATCCCCTTAAAGCCAAAGGCTCCATGAAAGGAGCCTTTTTATTAACTGCAAGAAGTAGAATCGTTACGCTTTTTTCGCCACAATAGCTCTAACGGCTTCAAGATCTTCTGGCGTATCAACGCCTGCTGCTGGCGCTTCTTTAGCGACTGCAACGTGGATTTTCTCGCCGTACCAAAGCACTCGTAACTGCTCTAGGCATTCAATTTGCTCTAGGGCACTTGGCGCCCAGTTTACGTAAGTATTAATGAAACCTGCGCGGTATGCATAGATACCGATGTGACGCATCAATGGATTCACGATAGCTTTGTCTTGCTTAGCGAAGTTATCACGATCCCAAGGAATTGTTGCTCGGCTAAAGTACATGGCATAACCACGCTCATCAGCAACGACTTTTACGGCATTTGGGTTAAAGACTTCATCTTCAGATTCGATTTCAACCGCCAACGTAGCCATAGGTGCATCACTAGCGGCTAAGTTATCTGCAACTTGGCGGATGATAACTGGTGGTACCAAAGGCTCATCACCTTGAACGTTCACAATAATGTGATCAGCAGGAATGGCCATTTTCTCTACCACTTCCGCTAAACGCTCTGTACCAGATTCGTGGTTTGGCGAAGTCATACAAACTTTGCCACCGAATTGCTCAACCGCCGCAGAAACTCGCTCATCGTCAGTAGCAATGATCACGTCATCAGCGCCAGCTTGCATTGCTTGTTCGTAAACCCATTGCACCATTGGTTTACCACCGATATCAGCCAGTGGTTTACCTGGTAAACGGCTCGAAGAGTAACGAGCCGGTATCACAACCGTAAAAGACATTAACGTCCCTCATCCATACTCATGGTGCGAGCTTCTGGCTCAAGCAGAACAGGAATACCCTCTTTGATAGGGTAAGCAAGGCGATCCAATTTGCAGATCAACTCTTGATTATCTTTATCGTAAGTCAGCTTACCTTTACACACTGGGCAAGCCACAATCTCAAGCAGACGGTGATCCATAAGTCGCTTTAACCTCTTTTATTCGATTTAAAATTCGCTCTGCATCTTTAGGCTCAAATTGAGCAGATACAGGCAGATACCACCAATTGTCTTGTGCGTAGTCGCTACATTTGACAGCATCTTTCTCTGTCATAATCACATTCGCCCCTTGCAGAGCCAATGCTTCAAGTTCTTTTTGGTCAAAGTCTTGATGGTCAGCAAAACCTTTCGTGACTTTAACATCCGCATTCATTGATTCTAGTGTATTAAAAAACCGAGGTGGATGCCCGATACCGGCAAATGCCACCAGCGCCTTTAACTCACTCACATCAACTTGCTGCTTGGTCTTTAGGTTGATCGCTTTTGATGGCGCTAGAGACATCGAGATCTCCCCCTGATGGGCCAAACCGCCATTGGTGATGATAAAGTCGACTTCCTGAAGTCGCTCAACACCTTCGCGCAATGGACCAAGCGGAATCAAACACTCATTACCAAAACGACGATTTCCATCAACAATCACAAGTTCAACATCACGCTCTAGAGCATAATGCTGCAAACCATCATCGGTAATGATGATATCCACGTCTAACTCTAATAGCGCTTTCACGGCGTTTGCACGTACAGGGTCTACTGCGACAGGAGCTCCGGTGCGCCGGTGGATGAGTTTAGGTTCATCACCACAATGTTGAGTAGGAGTATCATCATTTAACACCAGCGGATACTGCGGAGCCTTCGCACCGTATCCTCGAGACACCACTCCCGGTTTATACCCCAGATGTTGTAATTGCTCGACCAACCAAACCACAACAGGCGTCTTACCATTGCCACCAGCGGTGATATTACCGACCACTACTACGGGCACGGGTGCTTGATACGCTTGCTTGCGACCAGTTTGGAACTGTTGACGCTTCGCTCTACTGATTGCACCAAACAACACACTGAGTGGCCATAATAATGGCCACAACAGATATTTTAGTGGATGATTTTCAAACCAGATTTTTTCAACCACAGTAACTATTCGCCAAACTGGATGCGATGAAGTTGAGCGTAAGCGCCATTCTTAGCAATCAAGTCTGCGTGATTACCTCGTTCAATAATGGCACCGTCGTCTACGACTAGAATCTCATCGGCTTTTTCGATCGTTGACAAGCGGTGAGCAATCACCAACACGGTTTTATCTTTCTGCAGCTCATCTAATGCAGCTTGGATGGCACGCTCAGATTCCGTATCCAGTGCAGAGGTTGCTTCGTCAAGAATCAGTACAGGTGCATCACGCAGCAACGCACGAGCGATAGCTACACGTTGGCGCTGACCACCAGATAAGCTCGCACCGTTTTCGCCGATCATGGTATCTAAACCATTCTCCATCTTATTGATGAATTCCATTGCGTGAGCCAGCTTCGCTGCACGCTCAATATCGCTGCGCTGGTACTTATCTTCCGTCGCGTAAGCAATGTTGTTTGCTATGGTGTCATTGAAAAGATGTACGTTTTGCGAAACCAACGCAAACTGCTCACGCAAGTTCTTCAATTCGTAATCACGAATATCACGGCCATCTAATGTAATCGAGCCACTGTCCACGTCATAAAAACGGTTAAACAAGTTCGCAATGGTACTTTTACCTGAACCTGAACGCCCCACTAGAGCGACCGTTTTACCTCGAGGAATATCAAAACTGACATGCTCTAGAGCCGGCTTTTCTGAACCTACATACGTGAAGCTGACATCTTTCACAGATACATCGCCCTTCGCGCGCTCAACCGTGTATTTACCTTCGTTTTTCTCTGGTTCTAAATCGATCAGAGCAAACAAAGTTTGGCTTGCTGCCATACCACGTTGGAACTGAGAAGTTACGTTTGTCAGTGCTTTGAGTGGGCGCATCAAACCAAACATCGCAGAAAAGACCACGGTAAAAGTACCCGGAGTCAGCTGCTCTTTGATTGAATCAATGCTTGCCAGATAAAGAACAGCAACAATCGCAAATGATGCAATCATTTGAATGATTGGGTTTGCCGCAGCCTGAGCCGTTACCAACTTCATGCTTTGTTGACGCATTTGGTTGCTGACTTTATCAAAACGTTGACGTTCAATGTCTTGACCACCGTAGCTCAATACGACTTTGTGCCCTTTTAACATTTGCTCAGCCGATGCGGTCACATTACCCATCATCGTTTGCATGTTCTTAGAGATTTTTCTGAATCGCTTAGAAACGACACCAATACCCCAAGCAA
Source organism: Vibrio sp. YQ_11 (assembly GCF_043103065.1). Taxonomy (NCBI): domain Bacteria; kingdom Pseudomonadati; phylum Pseudomonadota; class Gammaproteobacteria; order Vibrionales; family Vibrionaceae; genus Vibrio; species Vibrio sp. YQ_11. The sequence continues at coordinate 133,433 of NZ_JBICJM010000013.1, forward strand.
CCACAGGCGCTACAGCAAACAGCACTAATGACAACTGCCAGCTGTTGTAAAACATCAGAACAAGCAAACCAATAATGCTTGCGCCTTCACGTACGATGCTCACTAACGCTTGGCTCGTCGCCGCAGAGACTTGCTCTGAATCGTAAGTGATTCGAGAAAGCAAGTTACCCGTTTTTTCTTTGTCAAAGTACGATACAGGCATGTGCATAAAGTGATTAAACACCATGCGTCGTACTAGCATCACCACATTGCCAGAGACCCAACTCAAACAATACGTGGAGACAAAACCACTCGTGCCACGAATGAACATCATGACAAATATAATTAAAGGAAGTGTACGTAGAAAATCAGAATCCGCATTACCAAAACCTTCATCGAGAAGCGGTTTTAGTAGGGAAATCATATAAGTATCAGAGATAGCATTAATCACTAATGCAATGACGGCAACGATAAGGCCAGACTTGTAAAGGCGGATAAATTGCCAAAGACGTTTAAACGTCTGCCAAGTCGTTTCATCAGTATTTATCGACATAGAAGTGCTTTATTTTCTTACAGTAAGACTCTTATTCTACTCGGTTACGCAGCATCTGCCTATACCAAGGCTCAATTGTCTCACGACGTTTACTTTCAAAACGCCAGTTATTGCCATCAAGTAAGATTGTTATTTGGCCATCACTTCCAGTGTCTAACCAACTAACACCACTATCGGTATAGGCCTGAACGACTTCAGGTGCGGGCATTCCCCACTGGTTTAGTTTTGCCGTTGAAGCAATAGCCAAGCTAGGCTCAACAACATTGATAAACTTAGGGTTAGAAGAGCTTTTGCTTCCATGATGCGGCACTAGCATTACATCACTGCGCAGCTTTTCTGGCTCTCGAAGCAGTATCCATTCGCTGATGGCTTCGATATCACCAGTAAACAACATTTTAAAACCTGTACTAGGGTCTTCCAGACTGATGACACAAGAGTGGGGGTTGTATGCACGTACAACAGGTTTAGGAGGCCAAAGTACCTCAATGTTCAACCCTTGCCACTTCCATTTCTCAGCAGCAATACAAGGCTGATAATGTAAAAAGCTCTGGCTGCTTAGTTTGTGTTTAGGTGAAAAGTACTGCTCTATCACTTTTCGGCCGCCAGCATGGTCATTATCGGCATGACTTAAAATCATCGTATCGACACTTGAGTAGCCTCTGCGGTGCAGTACTGGCGTAATCACTTGCTCAGCTATACTGCCGTTGTGCCAAGCCTTGCCCGTATCATAGAGTAAAACTCTCCCCTCTTTTTCGACCAGTACCGCCAACCCATGCCCGACATCAAGCACATCAATACGCCAAGTTTGGCTATCTTGCTTAGGAAACAGCCCTGTCACCACAACAATTACACAGACAAACATCCAAACGTGACGAGGCATAACATGTCTTAAAACGAGCACGGCACTCACTACAGCAATAACAAATGTCCACTCGGTACTAATGGGTTGCCAAGTTCCTATGGCATATCGAACCGACCAACTTAGTGGCACAAGGAATACGTCAAGCAAATACCATAGAACCGTCGCCAACATAGGAAAGAGCAATGACGCAATTAAAGCAGCAAACATGATTGGAACGACAACAAAGCCAAACCAAGGAATGAAAACCAAATTGTAGACTAAAGAAGACCAGCTAAATCCAGAGAAAAAATAGCCACTGATCGGGACAATCAATAAGCTCAGTATCAGTTGAGTCAACAGAAGTATCCGCAACTTTCCCAAACGACCTTCCTTCGAGTCTTGCACTGTGTTAACCGCAAACAAAACGGCACCAACGGATAAATAAGACAGCCAAAAACTCAAACTAAAAGAAGCAAAAGGTTGGAAGAAAAGTTGCAACGCCACAGCCAATAACAGTACGCGCCATGGACTCCAATGAACAAGCCAATACTTCAAAGCAATATAGATGATACAAACAGAAACGGCTCGGGTCGTCGGCAAAGAAAAATCAGCAAGCCAAGCGTAAACAATGGCAAACGCCAACCCACTCACTGATGGCAGAAACCAATATCGCGGCATAACAAGCCGAATAAGCCCACCAAGGGCGAGCCCAAACGTCAATGCCATCCCGATGTGTAAACCAGAAATCGATACAAGATGCAGTAATCCGCTGTCACGCAGAGACTGCCAATCCTCTTTGGTAAGCCCAGTGCGATCAGCAAAAGCCAGTGCTTTGATTAGAGCAACGTGCTCAAGGCGAGAAATATCACGCTCAACAGTTTGAATAATCGACTCGCGCCAAGACGAAGAAGTACGAATGACCCAGTGTGAATCTTTAGTTACGACCGCTCTAGCAACAACACCACTTCCCATTGACTGCTTTTCTGCGTCGAAACCCGCTTCATTTCTGAGGCCGATAATGGGCTTAATCAAAACGTTAGTCGTAAACTCACTGTTAACAGCTAGTGGGAATGGCGTTATGAGGCGGACTTTAGGTTTAAGAAAAGGTAACAGAGTGTGAGTATTCACTTGTTTTATCGCCACGACACCTTCATATCCGTGACTTATTTGCGTAAAAGAGCTGTCAACTCTACCAATTATGGTACTATTCTCACCTGCTTGAAAAAGGGCTTGTCTCTGATACTCCATAATATTGCCGTGGACGATGACAACCATAAAGCCCACAATTACGCCTATGCTAATTAAGCCTCGACGTAATTTAATTATTGAGCCAGTGGTAATTATTCCCAGCAGCAACCAACGCCAATCCGGCATCGTCGGCCACCATGCAGACGAAATTACGCTCGCGACAAATAACGCCAAGGTCCAACTTTTTTCTAAGAGAGTCATGTCGTCCTATGCCTAGAAAGCTGATAAAACGCTTCATGCCTGATCACGAAGTGATCAAACGCCAAAAAGCATTGAAGGTCTTCGGCAATGTGTTATACAACCCGAACCTTTGGTGCTTAAACCGTCGCTCTGCGTCAGGTGCTTTTGCCGTTGGCCTATTTATGGCGTTTGTCCCGCTTCCGAGCCAGATGATCATGTCTGCAGGTTTAGCCATTTTAATGGGCGTAAATTTGCCTCTGTCAGTCGCGCTCGTTTGGGTCAGCAACCCTATTACCATGCCAGTCTTGTTTTACTTTGCTTACAAGCTCGGTGCATGGGTCATGCATGTTCCACCTCAGCCATTCCATTTTGAGCTATCTTGGGACTTTATCATGCAACAGATGAGCACGATTGGGCCTCCATTCCTATTGGGGTGCGCAATTTGCGGTGTGGGTTCTGCGATCATTGGTTATTTCGGTATTCGCGGATTGTGGCGCTACTCTGTCGTTCGCAGTTGGCAAAAACGAAAAGTAAGATAAGCGGATAAGACGCTAAAATCATTCGTTGCGACATGGCTTGAGGTTCAAACGACAATAAAGCTGAAATGAAATGTAAGCAAAGAATGAAAAGATGCTAATGAGTACAAAAAAGGACCATGAAAGGTCCTTTTTTGTATCTAGTGTACTTAGTAAAAAGAAATCGTAGCCAACAACGATGTCTACGAGGCTAGCTTTCCTTCCTTCGCTACTTAGCACTCAAAACTGCGGCAGGGTTCAGTTTCGCTGCGCGAGAAGCTGGGTACCAAGTGGCCAATAGGCTTAATACGATAGCGGTGGTCGACACCAATGCGACGTCAGGCCAATGCAACTGCGATGGAAGAAAGTCCACAAAGTAGATGTCACCCGATAAAAATTGGTGTCCTATTAAGCCTTCAAGCCCCTTAATGATTGGAGTTAAATTTAACGCAACCAACACACCAACAAGGCTACCGACAAGGCTACCAAACACTCCAGAGAAGACGCCCTGCCAAACGAAAATACGTTTAATCAGACCATCTTTTGCCCCCATCGTACGCAAAATCGCGATCTCTGCTGCGCGATCTTTCACTGCCATCATCAATGTCGAGACAATATTGAAACACGCCACACCAATCACTAATACCATGACCAAATACATGATCGTGCGTACCAACTGAATGTCACGGTAGAGAAAGCCAAACTGCTGCTGCCAACTCTTCAAATATACGTACACATTCACAAGGTTGCCGACTTCGCGAACGATCGAAGGCGCATCAAGAACATCATCGGTTTTTAGAGAAATTCCAGTTACGCCGTCTCCTAAACGAGCGTATTGCTGCGCATCCGCCAGCGGAACTAAAGCCAATGAATGATCAATTTGACCGTTCAACGTCAAGAAACCCGCGACTTTGACGCGCACACGTTTCGGCGCTTGAACTTTATTTGTGCCACCCGTTTGAGGAATCATCAACGTGACGTAGTCACCGACTTGCACCTTCAACTCATTTGCAACCCCTCGACCTAAAATCACTTGCTGTTGACCTGAGTAAAAGTTTTGCCACGCCTCTGGATCAATAAAGTCAGACATGCTCGACACCGCTTGCTCATACGCAGGGTCCACACCACGCACTTCAATCGCCTTTAGTTTACTGCCTTTTTCGGCTAAACCTGTAAAGCGGACGTACGGTGCGGCAGCAACGACATGCTCATGTTGCAGCGCTTGGTTCATCGTCTTGGTGTAGTTCTGCAGCGGCCCGTTAACCCCTTCTAACTCACCATGAGGAATCACGGACAACACACGCGACTGAAGCTCACGCTCAAAACCATTCATCGCCGAAAGGCCAATGATGATCACCGCCACGCCTACTGCAATACCAATGGTTGAAGAAAGAGAAATGAACGACACCATTTTGTTGCGCTTTTTCGCACGGCTAAAGCGTCCACCAATCATCAATGCTAAAGAAGAGAACAAAACTAGCCCTCCACCGATGCCGATTCGGTCATCAAACGATCCACCAGAAGGCCATCTTGCATGTGCATCTGACGGTCCATTTTTGCTGCGAGTTCGTTGTCATGCGTCACCACTAAAAAGGCGATGTTCGACTCTTTGTTTAGTTCACGCATCAAATCGTAAATCGCCAAAGCCGTATTGTGATCCAGATTACCAGTTGGTTCGTCAGCCAAAACTAAGTCAGGCTTGTTCACAAGAGCACGAGCAATGGCCACACGCTGGCGCTCACCACCAGACAGCTCTGATGGGCGGTGATCCATACGATGGCTCAAGCCCACTTTCTCAAGCAGCGCTTTTGCCGCCTCTTTAGCTTCTGTCACTTTAGTACCACCAATCAGCAGTGGCATTGCGACATTTTCGAGCGCCGTAAAATCAGCAAGTAAGTGGTGAAATTGATACACAAAACCAAGATGTTTGTTGCGAAGAGCAGCTTGTTTATTGGAGCTTAACGCCGATAGGTTCTGCCCTAAAAAATCTACTTCACCTTGCGTTGCGTCGTCCAATGCGCCAAGGATATGAAGCAGCGTACTCTTACCTGAGCCCGATGAGCCAACAATAGAAACGAGCTCACCTTTATCGATATCAAAGCTCACGCCTTTCAACACTTCCGTATCCAACGAACCTTCTCGGTATACTTTACGAATATCACGACATTCTAATAGCTTATTCATAGCGAAGTGCCTCAGCAGGTTTAACCGAAGATGCTCGGTAAGAAGGATAAACAGTAGCAGCCAGACTCAGAGCAATCGCTAGCACTACCACTAATAGAATTTGGAAAGAATCAATCACAATTGGTAAATGCCCGCCAAAGCTGAACAGAGCCACGCCAGCCGATTCCAAAATGGCGTTGAGGTTGAGTGACAACGCCACGCCAACCGCTCCGCCGACAATAGCCCCAATCACACCACTACTTGCGCCTTGCACCATGAAAATCGTCATGACTTGCGATTGCGTCATACCCTGCGTTTTCAAAATCGCGACTTCAGATTGTTTTTCCATCACCACCATGATCAAAGCAGAAATGATGTTAAACGCTGCAACGCCGACAATGAGACCTAGCATTAAGCCCATCATATTCTTTTCCATTTTTACAGCTTGGAAAAGCTCACCACGTTGTGCACGCCAATCACTCCACTGCCAACCTTCTGGCATCGGTTTATCAGCGAAATCCGTCACCATAAATGGGTCAGAGAAAAACACTCGCCAGCCAGATACGGTATCTTTGGGCAGGCGCATTAACTTAGCTGCATCCGCCATATTGACGATCATAAGCTGACCATCGACATCCGAACCGGTATTAAAAATACCAGCCACTGTGAAGTTGCGCTGACTAGGGATTCGACCAAGAGGGGTAAACTGCGTGGCGTTTGTCACCATTAAACGAACTTTGTCGCCAATAGAAACCTTAAGAGAGCGCGCTAAACTGTGGCCAAGAAACACTTTGTACTCTCCCGCTTGAAGAGAAGACAAACGACCCGCAATCAAATGGTTGGCAATCGGGTCGCCTTTCTTAGGCTCAATCCCAATCAAATAACCTGCCGTTAGTTGTGCCGAACTTTGAATTACCGCCTCTCCGCGAACAACAGGTTCTGGCTCATCAACATCCGACATCGCTTGAATGAATTGCGGCGCAGACTCCGTCAGTGGAGTGCGACCATCATGCTGAGAAATCACCGCGTGAGGAAGAACACCAAGAATGCGCTCTTTCAGTTGCGCTTCGAATCCGTTCATAACCGAAAGCACAGTGACCAACGCCATCACACCGATCGTGATGCCCGCCGTCGACATATAAGAAACAAATCGGCTAAACCTATCTCCGGAGCGTCCCCGAAGATATCTCAAGCCAATAAACAAAGAGATAGGATGATACATACAGGACAAACCAACTGGTTTTCTAATAAGGGCGATTGACCCTAGTTCTAAATAATAAGAGTTATCTTACCTTACTCTTCTCATGAAGAAGACAAGATAATCGCTAAATTTGTCAACGACATGCAATAAGTCTGCATTTAGGGCAAAAAGTTCAAACGCAGTAGTGGTAAACTTGATAACTTCATTCAGTTAGCGATAATCAGTGCCCTATCCCTCTTATTATTCATGAAATGAGAGTGCTCGCTGGCAACAAAGGACCGATTTATGACAGAGCAAGAATACTTCACCGTTCACCATAACCTCACCATTAACGTGGAAGCCTTGGGGACCGATTTTGCTTTGCCAGACGAAGAAACGTTTGTGTCAGAAATTCCTGCGCCTTTTATTGTCGCGAGCGAGTTCAGCCACTTAGATACATTGGCAGATAACGCACGCCTAGAGCTGCAAAATAAAGAGCTTAAACACGTTATTAGTTTGCTCGACACGCAAAATTCAAAACTCAACTTACTGCTGAGCTTTATGTTGTCTCAACAAGATGATATTTCGGTTCGCTTCCAAACCACTCAATTTGGAGCAAGTCAGTTGAGTTACCGCTCATCAAGCCCAGTTGAAACGGACCAATTTGTCCGAGTAAAACTCTTTCTTGACCATCCTGCTGCGGCAATTTACTGCTACGCTCAAGTCGTAGAGTGTGTCGCCTCTGAGCAAGGGTTCGTCGTCACTCTTAGATATAAAATGCTCAGAGAAGCAGACCAAGATTTGCTCATTAAAGCCGCTTTATATCAACAACAAAAACTTTTACGTCAGCGCTCACTGGAGCGAGATAAAAAATAACTCCTATGACCAAAGCAACGATACTTTCCGTCACCAATCCAACTGAGCGTGGCGACAAAAAACAACTTGGCAACTTACCCGGTGCAGCGCTGCCACTCGCCATTGCCGAACTGGCCAAGCAGCATTCAAGTCACTCACTACTGGTTGTGCCAGATCCGCAGATCGCGTTGAAACTGCAAGCAGAAATCGAACAGTTTACCGACCAACCGGTAAGCCTTTTCCCTGATTGGGAAACGTTGCCATACGACAATTTTTCTCCGCACCAAGAGATCATTTCTGACCGTATTGCTCGCCTATACCAACTGCCAAATCAACGTGGCGGTGTCACTATCGTGCCAGTCAGCACTGTTCTTCAGCGCCAATCTCCGCGAGAATTTTTGTTACAGCACACACTAATGGTCAAAACAGGCGATAATTTCTCGCTAGAAAACCTGAGAGTGCAACTAGAGAACTCGGGTTACCGTCACGTAGACCAAGTGTTTGGGCCGGGTGAATACGCGAGCCGAGGTTCGATTCTCGACTTATTCCCGATGGGCAGTGCAGATCCTTACCGCATTGACTTTTTCGATGATGAAATTGACACCATTCGCACTTTCGATCCAGAAAACCAGCGTTCTATCGAAGATATTCAGCAAATCCAATTGCTGCCTGCGCATGAATTCCCAACGACGAAAGAAGCGATTGAAGATTTCCGTACTCGTTGGCGCACCCAGTTTGAGGCGAGACGCGAGCCAGAATCCATCTACATGCAAGTCACCAAAGGAACGTGGCCGGCAGGTATTGAATACTGGCAACCACTGTTCTTCGACCATACCGAAACCCTGTTCGACTACTTACCTGAAGATTCGCAGCTGATCACATACGGCGACATTGAAGCAGCTGTCGACACATTCTTAAATGACGTCGAATATCGCTACGATCAAAAGAAAATTGATCCTCTGCGTCCACTTCTTGCCCCACATGATTTGTGGCTCAAGAAAGACGAATTGTTTGCACACTTCAAACAACTTCCTCAGGCACAGCTCAGCCTAGAGAAAGTAGTGAAACGTGCTGGCCGCCAAAACTTAGCGGTACAAACACTGGCAGAACTTGGCGTTCAACAGCAAAACAAAGAGCCATTATCTCGTTTGCGCCAATTCAGCGAACAATTTACGGGCAAAATCATCTTTTCGGTGGAATCGGAAGGTCGACGCGAAGCCCTGACTGAGCTTCTGCAAGGCATCAAAGTTCGCCCAGTGGTGCAAGAATCGCTGTATCACGCTTTAGAGTCAGACCACCGTTTCACGTTGATTCTTGGTTCAGCAGAACACGGCTTTATTCATGACGAGCTGAATTTCGCGCTGATATGCGAAAGTGACTTGCTTGGCGATCGCGTAATTCAACGCCGTCGCAAAGACAAAAAAGCCGTCAACAGTGACACTGTTATTCGCCACCTTGCCGAACTGAAACCAGGCCAACCTGTTGTTCATATTGACCACGGCATCGGCCGCTACATCGGTCTGCAAACCCTTGAAGCGGGGGGAATGAAAACCGAGTATGTGACGCTTGAATATCAAAATGACGCCAAACTTTATGTTCCCGTTTCCTCGCTAAACTTGATCAGCCGTTACTCAGGCGGCGCTGAAGAAACGGCTCCTCTGCACAAACTTGGCGGTGAAGCATGGTCGAAAGCACGTCGAAAAGCAGCTGAGAAAGTACGCGATGTTGCAGCAGAGCTACTTGATGTATACGCGAAGCGTGAGCTAAAACCGGGCTTTAAATTTGCCTTAGATCGTGGCCAATACGCGACCTTCAAGGCAACATTCCCGTTTGAAGAAACCGATGATCAAGCCATGGCAATCAACGCGGTGCTTTCCGATATGTGCCAAGCAAAAGCCATGGATCGCTTGGTGTGTGGTGACGTTGGTTTTGGTAAAACAGAAGTTGCCATGCGTGCGGCCTTTGTTGCTACGGACAACAGCAAGCAAGTTGCCGTACTCGTGCCAACAACCCTGCTTGCTCAGCAGCATTTTGAAAACTTCCGTGACCGCTTCGCGAACTTGCCAATCCGAGTCGAGGTGCTTTCTCGCTTTAAATCAGCCAAAGAGCAAAAAGTGATTTTGCAAGATGTTGCGGATGGCAAAGTTGATATCGTCGTCGGTACGCACAAATTGCTCTCCAGCGACATCAAATTCAAAGATTTGGGTTTGTTGATTGTCGACGAAGAGCATCGCTTCGGTGTTCGTCAAAAAGAGAAAGTCAAAGCGATGCGCGCCGATGTGGACATTCTTACCCTAACGGCAACGCCGATTCCTCGTACGCTGAACATGGCAATGAGTGGTATGCGTGATTTGTCGATCATCGCCACACCACCAGCACGCCGTTTAGCTATCAAGACATTTGTTCGTGAACGTGAAGAGTCTGTGGTTCGAGAAGCCGTACTGCGTGAAATCATGCGTGGTGGCCAGGTTTACTTCCTGCACAATCAGGTTGAAACCATTGAAAAAACGGCAGAAGACTTACAAAAACTCATTCCAGAAGCCCGTATTACCGTGGCACACGGTCAAATGCGTGAACGCGAACTAGAACGTATCATGAATGATTTCTACCACCAGCGCTTTAACGTCTTGGTGTGTACCACCATCATTGAAACGGGTATCGACGTTCCGACGGCCAACACAATCATTATGGATCGCGCTGACAACCTTGGCTTGGCGCAACTGCATCAATTGCGTGGCCGTGTTGGTCGCTCTCATCATCAAGCCTATGCTTATTTGTTAACGCCACATCCAAAAGCAATGACCAAAGATGCCATTAAACGTCTCGATGCCATTGCTTCACTGGAAGACTTAGGCGCGGGCTTTACTCTGGCAACGCACGATTTGGAAATTCGTGGCGCTGGTGAACTGCTTGGTGACGAACAAAGTGGTCAAATTCAATCTGTTGGTTTTACACTGTATATGGAAATGCTTGAACAAGCGGTTGAAGCGTTGAAAGAAGGTAAAGAGCCATCATTGGATGATCTGCTTCGCGAACAAACAGAAGTGGAACTGAGAATCCCTGCGCTACTGCCTGATGATTACATTCCAGACGTCAATACGCGTCTGTCGATGTACAAACGAATTGCGAGTGTGAGCGACAGCGATGAGCTATCCGAATTAAAAGTTGAGCTGATCGACCGCTTTGGCTTACTTCCTGATGCCGCGAAGAACTTGCTGGCTGTCTCAGAATTGAAATTTGCCGCAGGTAGTATTAAAGCGAAGAAGATAGAAGCCCATGATAAAGGTGGATTTATCGAGTTTTACCCTGATGCTGACATAAATCCAGCGTATTTAGTTAAACTCCTGCAATCACAGCCGCAAAAATTTGCAATGGAAGGTCCAACTAAGTTCAAGTTTAGCGTACCATTGGCGGACCGACGTAAACGCATTCAGTTTGTACAAGACTTACTGAATGATTTTAAACAGAATTTATTACCAACGAGCTAATAGTCGAATGAGAATATTGATCCCGTTATTGCTTCTATGTGTCTCAATGCCTTCTTGGGCTGCGCGTCAATTTGATATTGAAGTAATTATTTTCAAGCGAGCAGTCGACGCTGAAAGCACTACTGAATCTTGGCCAAACCAACTGCCTAAAATCGACATGGAAAATGTCGGCAGTTTGGACAGCGAAGCCTACCGCCGCTCTAAAGGCGTAACTCTGTTACCTCGCTCTTCTTTCCGCTTAAACGCACAAGAAGCGGCGCTGAACAATCATGCCGGATTTAAAGTGCTAAAACACGTAGCATGGCGTCAAGGTGATCGAGGTAAAGCAAGCGCGCCAATCTTTCGAATTGTAGGTGGTCGTGATTTCTCTGGCTCTTACAATGCAGATGGTAGCCCGATTAATGGCAATAACAGCTACTCTAGTGACGGCTATAACGAAGAAACCATCAACGGCCCACTGTATGAGTTAGATGGCAAATTCCAAATTTACGTGCAGCATTACTTGTTTGCAGAAACCACGCTGGATTTGCGTGAACCAAGCGTCCGTGAAGTTCGCTTTGAGTCTAAATCAACTGACCAGTTGAATGATGAACTCGGTGATGTTGACGGCAACGTTCAAGTGGGTAACCTCGCAGAAATCTCACCAACGGTGACTGAAGAAACCTTCTTAAAGAGCTACCGATTGGATCAAAAACGCCGCATGAAAAGCAGCGAAACGCACTACTTAGACAACCCTCTAATGGGAATGATCATCCAAGTGCGTCGAGTTAACTAAACTTCGACAGTTCTACAAAGCGCAGCAATCGCTGCGCTTTGTTTTATCTGCCACTTCATATCACCTAAACTCATTTAATCACAACCATGCCAGTAGTCACTCGGTTTGAAGCCTTAACCTTTGAGCGAAGTAAACCCAAGCCAGCAACTACAATGACCTAAGGAACGAAAGGTCGGTATCTCTAAAATCAGCAATGGAAGTCGTATTTATTCATGAGCCCAGATTTTGAAATCATCACCCCTCGCCTAGCCCTTCGTCTTATCCCAGCAGATGACGCTCACTCGCTACAACGATTGCTCTCCCAATCCCCATCTTTGCATACTTGGCTTGATTGGTGTGACGCAGAAGTCTCGCTAAAAGATGCCCTAGACTTTCTACTAGCAACACGTTTAAATTGGGTCAAAACGGAAGCATTTGGTTTCGGTATTTATGATAGAGATAGCAATACCTTGCTAGGAATGGCAGCCGTGAATGAGCTTTACCATACGTTTAATATGGCGAGTATTGGTTATTGGGTAGCAGACCGTTACCAAAGACAAGGCTACGCTCAAGAGGCGATTAAAGCGTTGGCAGAATTTTGTTTTGCAAAACTGAGCTTAACTCGTATTGAAATCGTTTGTGATCCTGATAACAATGCCAGCCAAGCTTTGATCGAATCCGTTGGAGCAAAAAAAGAAGCCATCGCCAGAAATCGATTTATTTTCCATGGCAAACCAAAAGATGGCGTCGTGTATTCACTTCTGCCAACAGATTTGCTGTAAGACAGCGGTAAGCATTCGAAGGCGTCAGTCTTATTTAGTACGGAACAATACA
>NZ_JBICJM010000014.1:0-4513 GCF_043103065.1 Vibrio sp. YQ_11
AGTGTTCCCCGGCTTCTTCGTTGTTTTCTTCGTTAAACTTACGGATAAGTTCTTCGAACACATAACCCATTCCCAAGTTACTCAGCGCTGGTAACTTGTAACCATCAGGATCAGTCGCTTCATTTGGAGTTAGGTTAATGTATGGAGAAACAAATTTCTCAACGACATCCAGCAGTACTTGCTTGGACGCCATATGGCGGATCTGTGCTTTCAAATTAAAGCATTCGATAATCTCTTTAACGTTATCGCTAAAACCCAGTAAGTATTCTTCAAAGTTCGCTAGGAGGATTTGCTGGTTGTTCGTTGCTGCGTTATATAAGCTTCTCAGTGTCCATTTCGACGTGTTGTAAAACACAAAGCCTGACGCATCACGTAATGGGTCGCCATCCAGCTCCACCGCATTCATTTCTTCTTTTTGGAAACGAACTTCTTCTAGTACAGCCTCTTTACTAGGCTCAAGCAGCGTATCTAAACGTCTTAACACCACCATAGGCAAAATGACATCGCGGTACTTACCCCGAACATAAACGTCACGCAGACAATCGTCGGCGATATTCCAGATAAATGAGACAAGTTTATTATGTACGCTGTGGTCCATCTTTTTATCCTAATTCTGTTGAGCGTATGGCTCGAAATTCTTCTTGTGATGAGTTCGTTATGCCTTTGGGGCAATATCGAGCTCTGCAATATCTTTTAACTGGCTGGCATTACGCAGCCACAATAAATGCTCTCGCCCTGTCAGGCTGTGATCTTCCGTACAATCCACATTCCAGTAACGTAGATAGTAGCTAGCAAGGGGAAGTCTTAACTTAATGCTACGATGCCAATCCGGTGAGGATTCCATAGAGAAATCCAAGGCAATAGCCTGATGGGATGATTGCGATGGATGGGGAACTAACTCAAGTTCAACCGACTGATTCCAACTATCATCACTTTCTCTCAGTTCACTTTGTGAAACTTGTTCTTCTAAATTATCAACCTGAGTAAACCGAGTGCAGACAAAGTCCCGAAACTGATTATGTTTGCGGTCAAACGCTCTGACATGCCAACGTTGTCCATTATTAACCAGAGTATGCGGTACGATAATGCGTTGTGTCTCACCTGAACTTAAAGACCAATAAGTCACTTGAATCGGTTGCTGATGGACAATACCGCGCATTAGTCCAGCGACAATATCACTGTTCGGATTGAGTTGACTGAAAGACTGAATGCAAACATCAGAGGGCTTAACAGGCATAGAGATACCGTCACCAAAACCTTCCACTAAACGTTGTAGTATGGCACTGCTATTAGGGGGTTTGCGCCCATTTCAGCGAAAAGTCCAACGTGAGCCTACAGCCCTTTATTTATAAGGGCTGGCAGGGATCGCTTACTCTCTAATATCCTTCTTAGGCCACCAGTTCGACCATGCTCTCTTCTCTCCAAGGAAGGCTCTAAGTTCTCAAGCAGTTTTATTGTCTTTTTGAATAGTAATATGCCAGTAGCTCTAATCTAAGCGCACCCACTTGGAGAAGAAATAGGTGCATTTATTTCGAGAGATTTTCCTTGGAACCACTTTCGCCATCCTGTAGTTTGTCTTGATACATGCCCAAGTTGTTCAGTCAAAGCAACCAGAGCGCCATGAGGCAAGAATTTTAATTCCCAAGCTAACATTAATAAACTTTGTACGGTTTCTAAAAGTGCACTAAGTTCTAGTAATAAATCTAGGGCTCGCAATATTCCTTCGAGAGATTTTCCGTACAAATTAGCTTGAACAGAGTAACGAATACACTTCGTGAGTTCGTTGAGGATTTGTTCTCCTGTTGTAAAGCGAAATGCTTTGGGTAAGTGTTGATGTTGGTTCCAATACAATTTGTACAACTTTTGTAAATCATAGTAGAGACGATTATGACGAAACTCTTTATTCAAAATTCAAACCTTAAATATCACCATCAACTCGCAGCAGAGTTGCTGCAATGTGTAAAAGCTTCGGGAAGCAGTCAACAAAAATCTGCTAACGCTTTAAAGTTCCCGAAACTATGCCATGAGCTGTCAACCGAAATATTAACTAATACATATCAACCTTATCCTTATCATCATTTTGCAATCACAGAACCTAAGCTTAGAGAAATATACGCCCCAGCATTTAGAGATCGTATAGCTCAAATGTGGATTGCACTACAATTGGCACCTATTATGGAAAATCAATTCATTGATGACACCTATGCCAATAGAAAAGGTAAAGGAACTCTTGCTGCTATTGCAAAAGTTCAAAAACTAATGCGCCAACCACGACATACTTGGGGGCTACAGCTCGACATTTACAGTTATTTCAATAGCATTAATAAAAGAGAGCTTCTAACGCAACTACACAATCTCATTTACAATTCAAAATTAAGCCCATTGCGCCAATATTGCCTAGCAAACCTAATAGAAAAGATCATAGAGCAGGATGCCACGAAGCTACAAAACGAGCGAACTGGAAACCAATACTTACTTAACCAAATCCCGCACCATAAGAAGCTACAGTTTAACAATACGGAACAGGTTGGGTTGCCCATAGGTAGCGTTACTAGTCAACTCTTCGGTAATTTTTACCTCAACAACCTTGACCACGAAATAAAACACACACTGAAGGTTAAGGGGTACGTTCGGTATATGGATGATTTATTTATCTTATCTAATTCGCCTGAAAAATTGCAAGAATGGAAAGAACATATTGAATGGTATCTCACTTCTCGCCTGCAATTAAAATTACATCCTACAAAGGTGCATTTATCACCTATTGAGGAGGGGTTTGATTACTTGGGATTTCGTGTATTTCCCCATTATAAACATGTTCGCAAAACCACCATTTCATCATTGAAAGAGCGTTTGCGCTACTTTAATGCGATTCTAGACACTGGTGCGATTAGTGTCTTTTTAAGATCTAGACCAAGTCGAGGGAGATGGAGTAAGCATGCTATCCATTACGCACCACTTTACACTCAGCTAAAAGCTATGCAATCAACGATAAATAGCTATTATGGACTGCTTAGCCAAGCCAATCATTGTCAATTGAGAAAACAAATATATCATAAAAATTTTGGCGAACTTAAACGTTATTTATTACCCAATAACTGTTATTACAATCACTTCACCATAAAGAAGGGTCTTCACTTTAATAAGATGGCTCCGGATACTTTATGTTGGCCTGAGACGCAGGATGCGTAGTTCGTGTTGCTCGGATTGTTGCTGTTGACGTTGCCATTGTTGAGGTTCACGTTGTAATAGTTAGAACCATCAGGAGTCGCCGACCAATAGTTGTTGTTGGTCGGCCAACCGCGCGCGTTTGCATTTATTGTTTAACTCGAAGTGTTGCCTTTCGACTCGCTTCCCTTGAATACCCATAAGGTCATAAATGCCGATAACATACCAGGGCCCACATGTTAACACCTTAACGTTAACATTCTCTGAGCACGACATTGTCGCTATGTTCCCTGTTGATTTTCCGAGAACCATCTTATTAAAACGTTATATCGCTTGCTTGACAGCAATCAACAACCAATCTGATGAAGAGCTTGAAGCTTTCGTCATCATCACTTTATTGACGATTGCTTCGGGTAAAAATAATCGAACATATCGACGATTTAACAGATCGTCATCACAAGGGTTACAAGGTAATTTCTCTTCAATATCGTCCATTTGAGCACGCTGCTCTTGCCTCCAATACTCCCACTCAGAAAAATCGATGATTATTTCTAACTCAATAACAGCCTCTGTACCTATGTCAATTCCAGCTTGCTTTAATGATTCTATAGGAAGCCCACCATACAACACCTCTCTTCCATTCAATTTCTTAACCTTTTTCCTTAACACCTTCAATGTCGGTAATTGGTCCTGTTTAGATACCCACTGCTGCCAACCAAAGAGTGATTGCTCATAGAAACGTACAAACATCCCCTCTTTTATGCCAACAATACGTTGACTGCTTTCAACCAATGCTAATTTATTTTCAATATTCACCTATCTTCCCCCTTTTAAAAAGTGCCAGATGCAACTCTGGCACTTCAAAAATTAAAAATTAAAACGTTAAACTCTAAACGCTCAACTTTAAGGATTTGAGACGCAGGATGCGTAGATCGTGCTGACCGGAAGGACGCTGCCGACGAAGCCATTGTAGAGGAACACGTCGTAATAGCTAGAACCATCAGGAGTCGCCGACCAATAGGTGGCGTAGGTCGGCCAACCGCGCGCGGTAAACATATTACCAAATATGTCGTATAGCTCCCCTTTTAACTCGTCTCTTGTCGCTAAACGCCAGTTTGTCCGTCCGCCGAGACTAAGGGTGTTGTAGGTAGTACATAGTGCATTTGCGTTAGTCCAGTTGAATAGGTAGAAATTACCACTTGGGCCGTAAGTTCCATTTTCATTTAAAATACCGTTTGTAGCACTACCGCCAATGCTGTCTAAGTAGGCCTCTGATGGTGAATTGGTAAATAACTTACCTGTACCTGTATCAAAGATATCAATACACGCCCCCGATAAGTCAGCA
>NZ_JBICJM010000015.1:0-973 GCF_043103065.1 Vibrio sp. YQ_11
AGTTAAGGGGTGAAGCACGCAATACCGATGTTGCCGCATAGCACTTCAACACCGAAACCAACGCATACCCAAAATGCCACGCGTGCTGAATCCCTCTTGAACTGTTTGTTATGTTTGTAGCCTAGTGTGATACCAAAGCTTTCAGCATACCCAACTGCTCATCAGAATTGAAAACTCCGTGCTCTAAAGCAGATGTAAATAACGGAACCCAATCTACAGCGTTTAGGTCAGCGGGACGCATAGCTTGTCTTCCATCTTTCCACCAAGCTAGACGAATCTCTTCTTGACCACCTTTAACAAAAATTCGCTCCAAACAAATTGAATTGTTTTCTTCTTTCTCCCAAGCACATGCGAGAACATAGCAATAATCAGTTGTTTTAAGAGCTAACTTTTTAGCTTCTTCCTCTGTCATTTTTCCTCCAAAAACATAACGCCCAATTAAGGGGTGAGTAACGCAATACCGATGCCACCGCAAACCACCTTAATCACTAAAATTAACGCATAGTAAAAATGCCACGCGTTACGAATCCCTCTTGAATTGTTTGTTAGTACGCTGCCCTTGAAGCCTTTGAAACACATCAAAGCATTGAAATATAGCACGAAATTTATGGCTTAAAACACCAAAACTAAACGGGCAACTGCCAAACTAAAAACAAACTTCAAGACGTAAGTTGGCTAGAAGAAAAACATGCTTAACTGCCCTTTTTCACCGCTTTCAAATTAGCAAAGAATACGGGCTTAGGACTTTAACAGCAGCTTCAAAGAAACCTAGCTTTGACGAAAATATCTCAGCGTTAAAGAAACCAAACCAGAGAAATCGCCCAAGAGTTAGAAACCGTAAACGATGAAGTTAAAGCGAAAACTTCGCATCTAGTGCCACCGGAGCGAACGTGTAAGGTACATTTAATCAGGTGTAAAGGCATGAAAAGAAACCGATTAACACCAATACTTGTAACCTTCAATGCCACCCCTG
>NZ_JBICJM010000016.1:0-34337 GCF_043103065.1 Vibrio sp. YQ_11
ATGACAAAATCACAAGAAAGAATATGGTGGAGGGGGACGGATTCGAACCATCGAAGGCGGAGCCGGCAGATTTACAGTCTGCTCCCTTTGGCCACTCGGGAACCCCTCCAGGGTGTTTTATACTTGAAAAATGTTTTCCCAACGCATCTCTCAAGTGCGGAGCGCATCATAGCAAACTCGCTCCGGCTGTAAAGCGTTTTTCTAGCGTTTTTACGTTGAATGCTGCCTTTTTGGGCAAAGATGGTAGAAAGTCAGCGTTTTGTATGTCCTTTATACAGAACGAAAATATACTTTTTACTGGAATTTACACTACTTGACGTTAAAAGACGTATCTATTGATAAACTGTAAGCAGTTTAATGACATAAGTTTATTCGTTTAGTAGTCAAGATCATGAGCATGAAAGCCACTTTATCCTTATCTGTTTTAACGCTTTCTATATTAATGGCTTCCCCTAGCGCTTTTGCAGCAAAGCGAGGTCCGTCTGCGGTCACGGTTGTGACTGAGCAAGTAGAAACGCACGAAATTAATCAATCTTTATCCCTTATCGGCAAATTGAAGGCGGCAGAGTCTGTGGTTGTCGCTTCAGAAGTTGCAGGTAAGGTCAAAAAAATTGCAGTAAAAGCAAACCAGAACGTGCAGCAAAACCAACTGTTAATTCAATTGGATGATGATAAAGCGCAAGCAGCACTGGTAGAGGCAAAAGCTTACTTAAAAGATGAAGAACGTAAGTTAAAAGAATTTCAGCGTTTAGTTAAACGAAACGCAATTACTCAAACCGAAATTGATGCACAAAAAGCAAGCGTGGAGATTGCTCAGGCTCGACTTGATGCTGCGAAAGCGAATCTCGCCGATCTGCATATCACCGCGCCCTTTTCTGGAACGGTTGGATTTATCGATTTCAGCCGCGGGAAAATGGTTAGCGCAGGAACTGAGCTTCTGACATTAGACGATCTGTCGGTCATGGAGTTGGATTTACAAATTCCAGAACGTTATTTGTCGATGTTGTCAGTTGGAATGGAAGTTGCCGCGAAGACCAGTGCTTGGGGTGAACAACGTTTTTCTGGGAAAGTCACTGGTATTGATACCAGAATCAGTGCAGAGACATTGAATTTGCGCGTGCGCATTGAGTTTGATAACCCAGAAAACCAATTGAAACCGGGTATGTTGATGAACGCTTCACTGGCATTTCCTGCTATTAAAGCGCCGATCATTCCTGTTCAAGCACTTGAATACTCAGGCACCAAACGCTTTGTATATGTAATTGATGAAAACAACAAAGCGACTCGCCAAGAGGTGTTGCTGGGTGCGCGTGTCGACAACGAAGTAGTGATTGAATCTGGCGTTGAGATTGGTGACAAGATCGTTGTTCAAGGCATTGTTAACATGCGTGATGGCGTTGAAGTGAAAGAAATTGTCGCGCCACTCAAAGCTAACACTGCGGATGTGACAGGCAATGACAGTGAATCGGCTGAGGAAGAAAACTAATGTTACTTTCCGACGTTTCAGTTAAACGCCCTGTCGCGGCGTTAGTTCTGAGTATGCTGTTGTGTGTATTTGGCTTTGTGTCATTCACCAAATTAGCTGTTCGTGAAATGCCTGATATTGAGAGCCCAGTCGTTTCTATCAGCACGCGTTATGAAGGCGCGTCGGCGACCATTATTGAAAGCCAAATCACCTCCGTATTGGAAGATCAGCTTTCTGGGATCAGTGGCATTGATGAAATCAGTTCCACCACTCGTAACAGCATGTCACGCATCACGATCACCTTTGAGTTAGGTTACGATCTGAATACTGGGGTGAGTGATGTGCGTGACGCCGTTGCTCGTGCTCAGCGCTCGTTACCTGATGAAGCAGATGACCCAATTGTTTACAAGAACAATGGTTCGGGTGAAGCGTCCCTTTACATTAATCTAAGTTCTTCTGAAATGGACCGCACACAGCTGACGGATTATGCCGAGCGTGTTCTGATGGATCGTTTCAGTTTGATCACGGGTGTGAGTTCTATCGATCTCTCTGGCGGTTTGTACAAAGTCATGTACGTGAAACTCAAACCAGAGCTTATGGCTGGTCGTGCGGTCACGGCATCGGATATTACATCAGCTTTACGAAGTGAGAACCTAGAAAGCCCGGGGGGTGAAGTTCGCAACGACTCGACAGTGATGTCGGTGCGTACGGCTCGTACTTATAACACGCCTGAGGACTTCCAATATCTTGTCATTAAACGTGCAAGCGACAACACGCCTATCTACTTAAAAGATGTGGCGGATGTCTTTATTGGTGCAGAAAACGAAAACTCGACCTTCAAAAGTGACGGTGTTGTAAACATCAGTCTTGGTGTAGTACCGCAGTCAGATGCAAACCCGCTAGAAGTGGCGAAGCTGGTTCGTTCTGAAGTCGATAACATTCAGAAGTTCTTACCAGAAGGAACACGTCTCGCGATTGATTACGACGCGACAGTATTTATCGAGCGTTCAATCGAAGAGGTGTACAGCACGCTGTTTATTACAGGCGGCTTGGTGATCTTGGTGTTGTATATTTTCATCGGCCAAGCTCGTGCAACTCTAATCCCTGCGGTTACGGTGCCCGTTTCTCTGATCTCTTCGTTCATTGCCGCGTACTACTTTGGCTTTTCTATCAACTTGATCACTTTGATGGCGTTGATCCTGTCTATTGGTTTAGTGGTGGACGACGCGATTGTGGTTGTTGAAAACATCTTCCACCATATTGAACGTGGTGAATCGCCTCTGCTTGCCGCGTACAAAGGCACTCGAGAGGTTGGTTTTGCGGTTATCGCGACAACGTTGGTGCTGGTGATGGTGTTTCTGCCAATTTCCTTTATGGATGGCATGGTAGGGCTGCTATTTACAGAGTTTTCTGTATTGCTGGCGATGTCGGTAATTTTCTCCTCTTTGATTGCACTGACACTTACACCGGTGTTGGGCAGTCAGATCCTAAAGGCAAATGTAAAACCCAATCGATTCAACGAAGTGGTCGATCGCCTGTTTAGCAAGCTAGAGAATGGCTACCGCTCATTATTGAAAAGAGCATTGAAAGCTCGCTTGGCTGCGCCTTTGGTGATTCTGGCTTGTATGGGCGGCAGTTACTTCCTAATGAATCAAGTACCAGCTCAATTGACGCCACAAGAAGATCGCGGTGTGATTTTTGCGTTTGTACGCGGCGCAGATGCTACGTCGTACAACCGAATGTCAGCCAATATGGATATTGTCGAAGACCGATTGATGCCATTGCTAGGGCAAGGTTATCTGAAGTCATTCAGCATCCAAACGCCAGCGTTCGGTGGTCAGGCAGGTGACCAAACTGGCTTTGTGATCATGATTCTAGAAGATTGGAATGAACGTGATGTAACGGCTCAGGAAGCGCTCAACAAAGTACGTGGTGCATTGGCGGGTATCCCTGATGTTCGAGTGTTCCCATTTATGCCAGGTTTCCAAGGTGGTTCGAGTGAGCCAGTTCAGTTTGTATTAGGTGGTTCTGATTATGATGAGCTTCTCGTCTGGGCTGAACTGTTGAAGAACAAAGCCGAAGAATCGCCAATGATGGAAGGCGCTGAGATAGACTACTCCGAGAAAACGCCAGAGCTGTTAGTTACGGTCGACAAACAACGCGCGGCTGAACTCGGTGTTAGCGTAAAAGACATTTCTGACACGTTAGAAATTATGCTCGGTGGTAAAAGCGAAACGACTTATGTTGAGCGTGGCGAAGAGTATGATGTTTACCTTCGTGGTGATGAAAATAGCTTCAATAATGCTGCCGATTTGAGCCAGATTTATCTGCGTACCAACAGTGGCGAGCTAGTGACATTAGACACGGTCACGAAAATAGAAGAAGTGGCAGCATCTATCCGTCTGTCTCACTACAACAAGCAGAAGTCCATCACCATTACTGCAAATCTTTCCGAAGGTTATACATTGGGTGAAGCGCTGAATTACCTCGATCAGCAAGCCATCGACAACTTGCCGGGTGACATTTCTGTGAGTTATTCGGGTGAGTCGAAAGACTTTAAAGAGAACCAAGCGAGTGTCGCAGTTGTGTTTGCACTGGCATTGCTGGTGGCGTATCTCGTGTTGGCGGCTCAGTTTGAAAGCTTCGTGAACCCGCTAGTAGTAATGTTCACTGTACCAATGGGTGTGTTTGGTGGTTTCCTTGGTTTGGTCGTAATGGGGCAAGGAATGAACATTTACAGCCAGATCGGCATGATCATGTTGATCGGTATGGTAACGAAAAACGGCATTTTGATAGTAGAATTTGCCAACCAGCTACGTGACCGTGGCGTTGAGTTTGAAAAAGCGATCATTGATGCCGCCGCGCGACGTCTACGCCCAATTTTGATGACTGCGTTTACCACACTTGCAGGTGCAATCCCGTTGATCGTATCAACAGGTGCTGGTTATGAGAGCCGTATTGCCGTGGGTACGGTTATCTTTTTCGGGATGGGGTTTGCTACATTGGTGACCTTGTTTGTTATCCCTGCGATGTACCGACTGATTTCTGCGAAAACACAAGCTCCAGGTCATGTAGAAGCAGAACTGAACAAAGCGCTCAGCCACGATTCGAAAGGCCGCACAGTGCATCCTTAACGACAACATGTAACGCTTTGATTAAAAACGCCGAACCATTTTTGTTCGGCGTTTTTTTATATTTCTAATGATTATTTATAGATCTAACCATTAATTGTGGTTATTATTTCGCCACTTCTTCGAGGGGCACAGGACTCGCTCATCGTTTATGACTGAATGTCGAGTCTTGCTAGGTATAAAGCCAGGAAGGTGGCTATACCTATGATTATTGAGGTGTTCCCTTGAAAAAAGTTCGTGGTAGTTACATGGTAGAAATGGTTCTGGTTGCGGGTATTATGGCGTTGTTAGTCACCACTGCACTTCCAACGTTTACGAATGCGCTAAAAGGTCATCAAGATGGTATTTTAGCGTCACTTGATACTGTTCAACCTAGTAGTCATGTAAACAAAGAGACCGCAGAAAAATTTTCCGCTCAATAAGCAAAGCTACTTTTTAGATTGATAAAAGAAGCTGAGGCATTTGCCTCGGCTTCTTTACATTTAACTTCAAATTCTGGGTTCAACGTCGCGCTAGAAGCGTTTTCCTAAGCTTATTTGTAGACCTTCATAGCTGTCGTAAAAGTCTTCAAAACCCATATCTGCGACATTGTAGATGTACTCTGCGCGCAACCAGATATCTTTACTCATATCCCAATGAACTCCAGCTCCCACGTTAAACAGTGCGCCAGAGTCGTCAGTCACTTTCTGGGCATTTGGAACATACATTTCTGCTTGAGTCCCCAAAGCGGTCACGCGGCCAAACAAAGAGAGTGGTGTGTCGCCTAAGTTGTCACTGGTCAATACCGCTGACATGCCTGCTTGGTAATAGTGCAAATCCAAATCTGTTTTTAGCGTGTCGTTCTTAAGCTCGTTTTGGGAGTAACGAAGCACACCTTCAAACGCAAGGTATTGATTAACATAATAGCCCCAGCCAACAGTGATATGCGGTGTGGACCACTCATTGTCTCTGTCTGATCCAAAATACGGCGTATCGAAACCAACGTTACCAGTACCCAGATAAAAATAAGATTGATGAGTTTGTTCTTGAGCAGCAAAAGTCGGCACACTGATGGTCAAGGCAGACAATAATAGGATGGCGTTTTTCATAACTTGACGATAACCTTTGTAAAAGACCGTTGTAATGATTTGTGTTAATATTAATTTAATCAATAAGATAGATGGCGCTTATCATATCAGTTTTTGTTCAAAGGTAGTGATTTTCGAATGGGAATTGTTGCGCTAAAGCATACTTTCTACTTATGAAAGTGGACTAACTGGATATGGTGACGAAAGCCAAACAAATAAGAGAGAAGGAAAGTAAAGTGGCTGAATTCAAATATAAAAATCTAACTCAAGAAGAACAAGACAAGTTAGACGCAGCGACATTTCGTCGTTTATTGGCGCATTTAGATGCAAACAAAGATGTGCAAAACATCGACCTGATGATCCTTGCGGGCTTCTGTCGTAACTGCTTTAGCAAATGGTACAAAGCAGAGGCTGAAAATCTCGGTTTGGATTTAGATATTGATGACGCTCGCGAACGTGTTTACGGCATGACTTATGATGAGTGGAAACAAAACCATCAACCAGCAGCAACGCCAGAACAATTGGCCGCGTTTGAAGCGCGTCAGAAAAAGTAATCCCAATCAATAAAAAACAGCCCGCACATAAGCGGGCTGTTTTTACATTCGAATTTGCATCTTAAGCGGTAATTGGACCGCAACATGCCGGCTCAACACAGCCTTTCGCTTGAATGACTTCAAGTTGCGCGAGGTAAGGTTGAATATCACCGATGTTCTCTTTTACCCATGCTAAGTCGTAATACGTATCTAAGTAACGCTCACCAGAGTCACATAGAAGTGTCACGATAGAGCCTGTTTCACCGCGTTGTTTCATTTCGCAGGCTAGTTGAAGCACACCGTAGAGGTTCGTCCCCGTAGATGCACCAACTTTACGTCCAATCAGCTGAGAAACCCAATGCGCGGTTGCGACACTTGCCGCATCAGGAATTTTTCGCATCTCATCAACCACACCGGCGATAAAGCTTGGCTCAACACGTGGTCGGCCGATGCCTTCAATTTTGCTGCCAGTATTGCCTTTTAATTCACTGTTGCCGGATTGGAAGGCGTCGTAAAACACTGAGTTTTCAGGGTCTACCACACACAGTTTAGTGTCGTATTTTTGGTAACGAATAAAGCGGCCAATGGTTGCTGATGTGCCACCAGTTCCTGGACTCATCACCACCCAACTCGGAATTGGGTGATCTTCTAACTGCATTTGGCTGAAGATCGAGTTAGCGATGTTGTTGTTGCCGCGCCAGTCAGTTGCACGTTCAGCATAAGTAAACTGATCCATGTAGTGACCATTTAACTCTTGAGCCAAACGTCGAGACTCGTCATAAATCTGATCTGAGCGTTCAACAAGGTGTGCTTTGCCACCGTAAAACTCAATTTGTTCAATCTTTTTACGCGCGGTGGTTTTTGGCATAACGGCAATGAAAGGTAAGCCAAGTAAGCGAGCGAAATACGCTTCTGAAACGGCAGTGCTGCCTGAGGATGCTTCAATTACTGTGGTTTCAGGACCAATCCACCCATTACAAATCGCATAAAGAAACAACGAACGCGCCAATCGGTGTTTGAGAGAGCCTGTTGGATGCGTGCTCTCATCTTTTAGGTAGATATCGATACCATCAAGAGAAGGCAGTTCGAGTTTAAATAAATGAGTATCAGCAGAGCGTTGAAAATCCGCTTCAATTTTACGCACTGCATTGTTGATCCAGTCGTGGTCAGTACACATGGCGTCTCCCCTTGGAAATCGATAGATAAGCATTAGATAGGGATAATTTACCTATAAGGTGAGAGAAAAACTTTGCTATAGTTGCTCTTGATGGGTATTGGGATAGAAAAGTTTTCTACATCTTTTGGTTTTTATAGAAATGAAATTAGATCGAGTCGATAAACAGCTGCTTGCTTTGCTACAAACCGACAGCACCTTGTCATTAAATGACTTAGCAGAGCGAGTCAATCTGACAACAACACCATGTTGGAAGCGTTTAAAAAGGTTGGAAGAGGAAGGCTACATTGAAAAGCGCGTCGCGTTACTGAGCGCAGAAAAACTCGACTTGTCTTTTATCGCTTTTGTTCAGCTAAAAACCATCGATCACTCCGAAGATTGGTATCACCATTTTGTCACAACAGTGAGTGATTTCCCTGAGGTGATGGAGTTTTATCGTATGGCCGGCGAGTATGACTACATGATGAAAGTGCTGGTGAAAGATATGAAGTGTTTTGACGAGTTTTATAAGCGCTTAGTGAATAGTGTAAAGGGGCTCTCTAACGTGACTTCAACATTTGCAATGGAGTCGATTAAATATACCACTGAGTTGCCAATTCGAAGCTAATCTAAGTTTACAGTTACTGGAATAATAGTTGTTACTGACGAGACATTAAAATGGAATGTAAGAGTGACATTATTCCAGTTTTAAAATACAAATCTCTTTTATTAAATATAAACGAGATTCGTTCTTGCTTTTATTTGTGTATTAGATAATTATGTTTTTCTAATCTGTTAATGTCCATACAGCATAGCCCGCCCAAAATTAACGCAATTTTTCTTCATTATTTTTCCTGTTTTATTTTGTTGAATATTCACTCTTTCTAAATTAATTAATTACATTAATTTAAACGTTTGCTTCGCGTTTTTTCGGGTAATTTTCTCGCCATTTATCAGAATTTATTTTTACCCTTAATATAGTAGTAAATACTTAAGTAATAAAGTCATCAACAATAGGGATAGCGATTAATAAAACATCGTATTATTATCTCGCCCCTTGAGATGTAACAAATTATTACTAAAAATGAACAGAAATTATTATTTGATTTTTCTTGCTGCTTTACTTGCTGGTTGCGGTGGAGGAGGTGACTCCAAGCCGAGCAATACAAGCTCTCCAACTTCTATCACGAAGCAGAGTCGTCCACAGCTGATTGTTGAAGATGCCTCGTTGCAGTTTGAGGGTGTGGGAACCATCACTCAGACACTATTGAGCAACGTTCGCGGCTCAGTATCTTACCAAGTCATTGATTCAAATCCGCCGAATGTGGTGAGAGTGAATGATTCGGGAGTATTTCAAATCCTGCGTCCAGGCACCGCGATAATTCGTGCAACAGATACCAGTTCTGTGTACGAATCTTCTGAAACGACGTTTTCGGTCACGGTTGAACGAGGTTTTAACAATGATCTTTCTGCCAGTGATTTAAGCCTAGTAGCACTCGATCCTGACGGGAAAGCTCTGACCGTGCGTGGGCAGAAAGGTAAACTGAGTTACCAAGTCGAAAGCGGGCAGAACCTCATTCAAGTTGATGATAACGGCGTTGTTTATTCACTTGGTTCTGCGGGTCAGGCTTCTGTACTGATTTCCGATTCAGGTAACGACTTATATCTACCTAAGCAAGTTCGTGCAACCGTAACATTGTATGCGATAGGTGCTGAGCAACTTAAATTTGCCTTAATCGAAGATGAGTATCGAGACGGTTTAACCTTAGCGCCTTCACGTTTGGATAAAGTTGAAACGCAAAATATCACTTACAAAATTTTGCGCAGCGAACCAGACAACGAGGTTGCCGAGTTACTAAACCCAGAAACGGGTTTGCTTTTGATCCACAACGTTGGTCAGGTAACCGTCGAGGCGACAGCAACATACAGCGATGCTTTCTTAAACAAGCAGCAAGTCGCTCAGTTTGTGGTCGATGTGAAACAGGGTCAACGTCAAGCCATCAGTGTTGCGAATATCGCTAAGACGTATGAAGACGGTGGACGCATTTTCCCTCAAGTTGCGCACGCTCGCGGCGATTATGGATATCGCATCATCAATGGTGAAGATGTTGTCGCTAAAACTACGGATGGTGAAGCGTTGCTGATCAAAGGCGTTGGTAGCGCAGAAGTTGAAGCCTACGAATACGACTTGCGTAATTATCCAGCAAGTAAAACCCGCTTCAACATTGAAATCGAACGCGCACCTCATCCGGTAATGAAAGACGTGGAAATGTCTCTCACTTATCAGCCTAAACTGGCTATTCCAATGACGTTTGCTGGTCAGAAAGGCAAAGTCAGTCTGATTGGTGGGTTCCCTGAAGGTCTTCGAATGAAGGATGGCAACTTAGAAGTGGATACCGCGGGCGAATATCGTCTTAAGTTTGAAGATGATGGCGGTGACTTGTACCAACCAATTCAATTCAATGTTGTGATCAAAGTTGCGAAAGCGCAAGGCCAAGCGATGACGACGCAAGATTATGAAATGGTATACAGCAAAGACTACGATTTTAACTTGCAGCGTGATTTTGGTTTAACGGCCAGCAATGATCATTTGGAAGTCGTTGACAATACTTCTCCAGGCGTTGCAGATGTTATTGGTGACGGTCTTATTCGTGTCTACAAAGCGGGTCAAACGACGTTAACGGTTCGCAGGAAAGAGAGTGCAAATTACACGGCCGGCCCAGATCAAAAAGTTCGCTTTAACATTCTGAGTGCGCCAAGCCGAATTGCTATCCAGTCAGGCGTAGTAGAAGGTACGTGGAACATCAACCAACCTTATGTCCAAAAACCATCGATTCTCGGTACGGTTGGCGAAGTGAGCTACCGATTTGCGACGGATTCTGCAACCGATGTGGTTTCCTTAGATCGCAAAACGGGTGATATGCGCATTCTGAATGCGGGTAGCACCAGAGTTATTGTGTCGGACGCAGGTAACGATAAGTTTACTCCAGGTGAAAGTAGCTTTGCTGTAACGATTAAACAAGGTAGCAACCCGGTTTCTATTACTTATCCAACTCTGGACTTTTCTGCTGGTGCGGTTATCACACCTGTGATGAGTGGGGGAGAAGCCAAAGCAAGCTACCGTCTGATTAACCAAGCTGAGCCGGTGGTTGAGTTGTTATCTTCAGATTCTGGTCGTTTGAAAGTGCTGCATGCTGGCGACTACCAAGTGGAAGTGACGTTAACTGCACGTAACTATACAACTAAAACCGTATTGGTTAACGGCACCATTAATAAAGCGGATCATCCAGGTCTTACGACGAAGCTTCAAACTGTGGAATTTACGCCATTTAAGACGATTAGTTTGGATTTTGGTAAAACGGTAGGCACTCGTACTTACGCATTTGCTGATACCGTGAGCGAAGAGCTTGCCACGTTAGACAATGCGAAAGCTGAGTTGACGCTAACTAATTACTCTCAATATCATTCTATTGCGTTGGATATTTCTGAGAGTGAATCGCGAGATTACAAAGCGTTACCAAGAACTAGAGTTACGGTTCATGTCGATTTGGCAGAATCGGGTGTTGCAGATAAATACACACAACTTGATAGCGAACAAACCGTCATCGTCAGTACCCTCAGTGCCCCACAGTTTTCCAATTTAGAAGAAAGTGAGTTTGGCATCATGGGGTCGCGTTCGGTACGTGAACCGACGGATGATGAGCTGCAAAAATTTGGCAAAGGTAAGGTCGCGCTGTTCTTGTTAAAACCAGTGGGTAGCGATGACCGAACCCAACAAAAGGCAGTCTGGGTGCATGTTGCTCGATTTGATGGCTGTACTGCGGATCTGTTTTCTAATGATCTAAAACCATTCGATGCAATTGATTATGATGCTGCAGGTTATTGTGCGAACGGTAGTACGATTCGTATGACTCGCTTTTTAGTGATTGACGACTCTAAACTAGAAAATATTGAGTATGAGTTGGCAGCGCCAGTCATGTACTACCGTCGCGGTCAACGTGAGTTCTTAGCGAGTGATGACGGCGGTTTTTATGCCAAGCCAAATGTGGTGTACGGAAAAAGCAAGTATGGCTATCCGAAATCACTTTATGAGTGGTCAGTGGTAACCATGAAGTATCAACCGAATTAATCATCGTTTGATACCTACTAAAAAGGAGTGCTGAGCACTCCTTTTTGCGTCTAATGCGCGCGGGTTACTTCGTGTAGCGCATGACTCCTTCTTGTACGGCAGTCGCCACCAAATGACCTTGCTGGTTATAAATTTCGCCACGCACTAAGCCACGAGTATTACTCGCCGTTGGGCTTTCTATTGCGTACAAAAGCCACTCATCCATCTTGAAGGGACGATGGAACCAGATTGAATGGTCAATCGTCGCAACTTGGAAATTCGGCGTCATTAACGACACTTCATGTGGATGCATCGCCGTGACCAAAAATCCCCAATCTGACGCGTAAGCCAGCAAGTATTGATGAATCAGTTGGTTATCTGGCATCTCACCGTTAGCACGAATCCAAAGGTACTGTTTTGGCTCCGCTTTTTTGGGTTTTAGAGGATTGATCACCGTGACAGGGCGAGTCTCAATCGGTTTTTCTCCGCAGAATGTTTTACGCAAGCGCTCTGGCAGAAACTCCGCAATATGACTTGCGAGTTCACTCTCTGAGGCGAAGTTTTCAGGCCCCGGAATATCTGGCATGGCTTTCTGGTGATCGAACCCCGGTTGATCGCCGTGATAAGAAGCCGTTAGATAAAAAATAGGTCGTCCATTTTGCACTGCTTTAACGCGTCTAGTGCTAAAGCTACGTCCATCTCTTAAATTTTCCACATCGTAAATGATCGGCTTTTCAGGGTCTCCAGGGTAGAGAAAATAGCTATGGAAGGAGTGCACAGTGCGTGTTTCTTCTACTGTGTAACGCGCCGCTGAGAGGGCTTGTCCAATCACTTGGCCGCCGTAGACTTGAGGTAAACCTAGGTTTTCACTTTGTCCACGAAACAAGCCTTCTTCTAATTTTTCGAGTTGTAGTAGGCTGAGCAATTCTCGTAATGGTTTACTCATTGTGTCTCCTCACCGATGTGTTTTTTCTTCACGTTACCTCAAGATCTGATGCTCTGTGAAGTGACTTTGTTTAGAACTGTTGAGTGACTTAATAGTAGTCTCATCCTTAAACCTACGAATAAGGCAAAATGAATGGTAACAACGTTTCTGCTTTGCAGGAAAAGTCCGGCTAGTCCTAATTATGAAACGAAATCAATTGTTTGAAAAATTCTAACTTAGTCAAACTATTGTCAAATAAACGAAAGGAAACAAGACAGTTTTATATTCCAACCCTATACTTATCCCGATTTAATACTCTTCTTGAGGAATATATGAAAAAAACACTACTACTTGTTACTTCTTTACTTTTTGGCGCTACGTTAGTGGGGTGCCAAACTTCTCAAACAACAGAAATGGAATCTGCTGAGGCGTCAATGAAGACAATTACAGGTACAGTGGCTTACCGTGAACGTATTGCTCTACCACCAAATGCTGTGGTTACGGTAACACTAGAAGATGTGTCTTTGGCTGATGCGCCATCTAAGCTTCTAGCAAAACAAACGTTCGAAACAGAAGGTAAGCAAGTTCCTCTTTCGTTTGAGCTGAGTTACGACAGCAACGAAATTAAACCGAATCACACTTACAGCGTGCGCGCGCGTATTGAAGTCGATGGTAAATTGCGTTTCATCAGTGATACGCATAACGGTGTGATCACAGATGAAGCACAAACTCACCAGTTGGATATTCGTCTAGTTGGTACGCGTTAATACCAAACATAGCGAACAAAAATGGCAGCCTAAGGCTGCCATTTGTATTTTCTGAGGGCGATTTTTCCTATCTCAGACACTTCGATCCCTTCTGCTTCTAATTTCTGCTTTTGCCTGTCTAAGTCTCTGCCTTTCAGCGATATCTTCCCTTGACCATTGATGACTCGAAACCAAGGCAATTTGCTACCTTCTGGCAAACTCCCAAGAGCTTTTCCTACGTGTCTGGCGTATCCCGGATAGCCTGCCATTTTGGCAATTTCGCCGTAGGTCGATACTTTTCCTTTTGGAATTTGGTGAATTACAGCAAAGATTTGCACTAAAAATTGGTCCATACTGAAACTGTCCGTTGTGGCTTGCTAAGGAATGGTAATACACACGACTTGTATTTCGCTAACAGTTCTTGTGCATGGTTAACATTTGTTGCTAGTGAGTTAGATGCCTTTTTAAAGCCCTTTTAACTAAAGACAAATTGGTGCATCAAGCGCACGAAATACAAATTAACGATAAGCTAAGCTTGAATCTAGACCCACTCAACGACTTTAGATACCCAGTTTTATTTGCCGTTGAGTTACCAAGTTGGTGGGGAAGCCAGGAGGCGCTATGATTTTTTCAACACTTCAATTTTTCATCACAACTTTTCTTGCCGTTGTGTGTGCTCGAGCGATGAGTTTGAGTGAGGGCGAAATCCCAGTACTCGCGCTCATGATCCCGGCATTATGGCTGTTGCCTCAAGGTGGCCTTGCTGGCTTAGTGTTGCTCGGCGCTATGATGGTGTTTGGTGCGACGCTTTCGATGCAGCCCATTGCGTTGTCTGTTGGCGTGCTGATTCTATTCCCGTTACTTATGGTGGTGTTCTCACATCGCAGCTCTCTTGGCGTTCTCCTTACCACCGGTTTGATTGTGATTACCTTACAAGTAGGGCTGATGGTCACGCAACAAGGCGGTAAGCTTGATGGTTCAGCTTGGGTGACCGTGGTTCAAACGTTTTCTGTTGTGGTCATGTGGTGGGCAGCAACGCATTGGAAACGCTCAGAAAAACACAGCTGGTGGCCTTTGCTTTTACTATTGCCTCTATGGATTGCCGATCTTCATTACGCGGTGCTGGTGGCGTTGAGCATTACTGGGATGTTGGCTTCGATGGAAACACTCGCCAAATTAAAAGACTCGATTCGCTGGAGTAAGTTGCTTTGTTGGACACTACCAACCGTCGGTTTTGCAGCGTTGGTGGTGAGCCCTAATACGGATGTACCAAATCCTGTATTTGTGGTCTGGATCTGTTTGTTGGGAACTGCTTGGATGACGGACTACATCTTACGTAGTAGTGACGAGCAGGCGGAGTTATAAAATAGTTGTAGGCATTCAGAGGAAAAAGTGACCAGTGCGGCAGACTGTTGAATTGATTGTGAAACAATAAGTGAATTAGTATATGTTCATCATTTCATAATTATTCTACTTTCCATAATAATAACCACATCGTAAGTGGTTAATTTTAGATAAGTTTGTCATGATCACACTTGCTCGAACTCTGCTGCTTTTCGCTTGCCTGTTGCCAAGCCTTCATGTAAAGGCCGAACCTTCATTACAGCCTCACTATAAAATCGCGACGGAAGCGGATGATGTTGTCACTCGCGTTTTATTTGATGCGGTATCCACTGAATTTGGTGTGAGTGTTGAGTACATCAACTACGCGAGTTTTGATGCCATTTTAGATGCAGTCGCGAATGAAGACGCAGACTTTGCTGCCAACATTACCTATACCGATACTCGCGCCGAGCGTTTCAGCTATTCCCGACCAACAAACATTGAATACACATACTTATATGGGCTGAGCGACTCGACATTAGATGATATTTCGCGTGTTGGTGTGCCTCAAAACACCATCTACTCAGAACTGATCAAACAGTATCATCCAGAGTTAAAACAAGTTCCTTATAAAGGTCATAACGAAGCAGTACGTTTGTTACAAACTGGTTTAGTGGATGGCGTGGTTGATGCGATTAACCAACTCAAACCAATGTTGTTGGAAGGGTTTGATGCCAAAATGCTCAACGATCAGATCTCCATCAAACCTGTTTCTATCATTAGTAAAAAAGGTCACCACTTAGAAGAGTTGGATACCTTTGCCTCGTTTATTCATGGTGAAGCGGTACAAAAGCAACTTCGTGAGCAAATCGCGTTGTATCAATTTGAGTTGAGACGTTCAGCCCTGCGAGATGCGATCAAGTTACTGCCTGTCGATTTAAAAGAGCCAATTCGAATCAAAATGGAATCCATCTTTCCTTATGTGGTGTACAACCCTGATGGCACCGTACAAGGGATGACAGCCGATATCGTTCTACAAAGCTGTGAAATTCTGGATTTAAACTGTGTGATCATCAGTGAGCCTAACGAAAGTTGGGAGTCGATGTATCGCCAGTTTATGAAAGGTGAATTTGATATTTTGGCACCATTAACGGTGAGCAGAGAGCGGCATGAATTCAGCTATTTCCCAAGACCGCACTATTCACCAGCTTCAGTAATGGTCAAGCGATTGGGTTACAAGCCAAACACTTATTCCCATGTGTCACAATTGATCTCAGAAAGAATCGGTGTAGTCAAAGACGATTTTTTCGATCAAATGATGACTCAGCTTTTACCGTTGAAAGAGCTTGAGCGCTTTAACACGCAGCACGATCTTATTGAAGCATTGCTTAAAGGGGAGGTGGATTACATCCCAATGGATACGGCAATGCTCAACCATTTCCTTCGTTTGAGCGAGCTTGTGCCCATCGAACAAGATACCGCGATAGGGGAGTTTTACAGTTCGCAGTTGTCTATCGGCCTCGTCGCGAATGAACGCGGTGCAATGTTAGCGCCATATTTTAGCCGCGCGATTGCGATGTTGGGCGTTGACAAAATTGTGGCTCAATACGATTTGCGTCCAGATTGGCGCACGGCGTTAGAGTATGAGGTGCGATTGGCAACACAAACCCAAGCGGTATTTCTATTCGTACTTGTATTGGCAATTTGTGTTTCTCTCTATCTGTATCGTCAATCCAACACCGATAATTTAACTGGGTTGAGGAATCGTCGCTCTTTGCAAGTTAAGTATCGCCAAGGGGTGAATAAGGATTTGGCGATTCTTTATTTAGATATTAATCACTTCAAACAAATCAACGATACCTACGGTCATTTAGCCGGTGATGAAGTGCTGCAATTGCTTTCGCTGAAGATACATCGAGTGTGGTCTGGGCGAAGCTATCGTATTGGCGGTGACGAATTTATTTTGCTCGGATACCCAACACAAATAGAGCTTTCGCGAGCCATTCAGGAACTGAGTCGATTGGATGTTACCGATAAATTGTGCGCAGAGCTGAAAACTGTCACGATTTCAGTTGGTGTTTCTGAGAAACGAAAGCAGCACATGAGCTTGGAACAAGCGCTGCATTTGGCGGATGAAGATATGTACGTCAGCAAACATTCTTCTCGTCACTATTCTGGTTCTAGCGACTATCTTGTTCAGTCTTAAATGGATGAATTGATCGAGTTTTGTCCAAACGAATGAAGAATAGTGGATTTAGCGGTTTTTGCCCTTGCATTATGAAGGCCGATACTGAATAATCTCCAACATCATTTGAGGCAAGCCTTCAAAAAAGAATTATGGGGCTCTGGTCCTCTCGCAACAATAGCTCGTGAACTCGGTCAGGTCCGGAAGGAAGCAGCCGCAGCGTGTGACTTGTGTGCCGGGATGTGGCTGGGGTCCCACCCTTTAAAAGCCCCGCTTATATAGCGGGGCTTTTTCGTTTTTAACATCTCTTTTTGCCTTGAGCACTTTACTTTATAATCACGCTTGTTTTAATTCGCCAAGTATTCACTTTCCACCTGAGATATTGTCATGATTTCAAAAAACCAACTAAAACTGCTTCGTGCTTTGGGCCAAAAGAAACAGCGTAAAGCGCATGGTTTGTTTCTTGTTCAAGGTGAAAAGAACGTATTAGAGTTGGCGAGCAGCTCATTGGTTGTGAAGCAAATTTTTGCTACGGCAGACTTTTTGGAAAGTCACCGCCAAGAGCTAAGTGGTTTTGAGTGCGTTGAAGCGTCGCTTGATGATCTAACCAAAGCAAGTACGCTTGTGAGCAACAACGCAGCCATTGCTGTGGTAGAGATTCCAAACGTAAAAGAACCACAGGCAAAGGGCTTGATGATTGCTCTGGATGGTGTTTCAGACCCTGGTAACCTAGGTACGATTATCCGTGTAGCTGACTGGTATGGCATTAAGCACATTATTGCGAGCACTGACTGTGCAGACCCGTATAACCCAAAAACCATTAGCGCGACAATGGGCAGTTTTGGGCGTGTGCAAGTGAGTTTGGTTGATTTGCCAAGCTACTTAGCTGAAGCAAACTTGCCAGTGTATGGTGCTTTCCTTGAAGGTGAGAGCGTGCATAAAACTGATTTTTCAGCAGAAGGTATTTTGTTGATGGGCAGCGAGTCACATGGTGTGCGAGAAGAAGCGTCCAAGTTCGTGACAGATAAGATCACGATTCCTGCTTTCGGTGGCGCAGAATCTTTAAACGTAGCAATGGCGACGGGCATCATTTTGGACAACATGCGTCGTCAGCACAGCTAATCGTATCAACGAATTTTAGATACAAAAAAAGCGTAACGGTCCAGGCGATTTCAAGCTGAGGTTCATTACGCTTTTTTCGTTTTGAATGCGGTTATTTTTCTAACATATCCAACTTGTTTGGCACGCCGTTCCATTTTTCCGCTTCATCCATCGCTGGTTTCACTTCAGTTTGTACCGGCCAGATTTCTGCGAGTTCGGCGTTGAGCTCTTTGTAGATGGTTTGATCTTCAGGCAGCTCGTCTTCTTGGAAGATTGCCGCTGCGGCACACTCGTCAACACACAAGCCACAGTCGATACATTCTATTGGGTTGATTACCATGAAGTTTGGACCTTCGTGGAAGGCGTCAGCCGGGCACACCGCGACACAGTCGGTGTATTTACATTGGATACAGTTATCGGTTACGACAAACGCCATGATAATCAGCTCTTAAGTTAGTCAAAATCAAAGAAGGGGGATAATACTCATCCCAAGGCAAAATTCAACATTCACCAAGTTAAATCCGTCGTCCAACCTTGATTTAGTATGACAGACAATTCAATTTCTCGTAAAATGCGCGCCATTGTGAGCTGGGGGCCGTTAGGTTTTTTGGCTAAGACACCTACTATAACGAGACATCGACATGATTCGTATTAATGAAATTAAGCTTCCTCTTGATCATGAGGAAGGCGCGCTATTAGACGCGATCACTAAAAAACTTGGCATTCCTGCTGAGAAAGTTATCTCTTTTAACGTCTTTAGACGCGGCTACGATGCTCGTAAGAAAACCAATATTCATCTTATTTACACGCTAGACATCATCGTTGAAGGCGATGAAACCGCGTTGCTAGCGAAGTTCGCAAACGATCCTCACGTTCGCCAAACACCAGACATGGAATACAAGTTTGTTGCGAAAGCACCTGAGAACCTAACAGAGCGCCCAATCGTCATCGGTTTTGGTCCATGTGGTTTGTTTGCTGGTTTGGTGTTGGCTCAAATGGGTTTCAACCCAATCATTGTTGAACGTGGTAAAGAAGTACGTGAACGTACTAAAGATACTTTCGGTTTCTGGCGTAAACGCACGCTAAACCCAGAATCAAACGTACAGTTTGGTGAGGGCGGTGCGGGTACGTTCTCTGACGGTAAGTTGTACAGCCAAGTGAAAGATCCAAACTTCTACGGTCGCAAAGTGATCACTGAATTTGTAGAGGCTGGCGCACCAGAAGAAATTCTATACGTAAGTAAACCGCACATCGGTACTTTCAAGCTGGTAACGATGATCGAGAAAATGCGTGCGACTATCATCGAGCTAGGTGGTGAAATTCGTTTCAGTACTCGTGTTGATGATCTTCATATGGAAGACGGTCAAATCACTGGCGTGACATTGTCAAACGGTGAAGAGATCAAATCTCGTCACGTGGTATTGGCCGTTGGTCACAGTGCGCGTGATACATTTGAAATGTTGCACGAGCGTGGTGTGTACATGGAGGCGAAACCATTCTCGGTTGGCTTCCGTATCGAGCACAAGCAATCGATGATCGACGAAGCGCGTTTTGGTCCAAATGCGGGTCACCCAATTCTTGGTGCTGCGGATTATAAACTGGTTCACCATTGTAAAAATGGTCGTACCGTGTACAGCTTCTGTATGTGTCCAGGCGGCACTGTTGTTGCGGCGACATCTGAAGAAGGTCGCGTAGTGACGAACGGCATGAGCCAATACTCTCGTGCAGAGCGTAACGCAAACAGTGCGATTGTTGTGGGTATCTCTCCTGAGGTGGATTATCCGGGTGATCCTCTAGCAGGTATCCGTTTCCAACGTGAACTTGAATCTAACGCTTACAAACTAGGCGGCGAAAACTACGATGCGCCAGCACAGAAAATCGGTGACTTCCTGAAAGGTCGCGATCCAAGTCAACTTGGTGATGTTGAGCCATCATTCACGCCGGGCATTAAGCTCACAGACTTATCGAAAGCGCTGCCTCCATTTGCGGTAGAAGCGATTCGTGAAGCCATTCCAGCTTTCGATCGTAAGATCAAAGGTTTTGCATCTGAAGATGGTCTACTGACTGGCGTTGAGACTCGTACCTCTTCACCAGTTTGCATTAAGCGCGGTAAAGATTTCCAAAGTGTAAACTTAAAAGGCTTCTACCCTGCGGGTGAAGGTGCAGGTTACGCTGGTGGTATTCTTTCTGCTGGTATCGATGGTATTAAAGTCGCAGAGGCGGTTGCGCGTGACATCGTTGCAGCAATGGAAGATGCATAATTAAATCACTTTTTGATTTGATGAAAGCCAGTCAGTTTTGCTGACTGGCTTTTTTGTATGTGCTGCATAGCTAATTAGGATTAGTGAGCATTTTCTGCGCGACATTTGAGACGTTTCCTCGTCATGTCTCTGGCTTTTGTTGGTGTTTACTTCTGCAGATAAATTTTTCTTTCTGGGATAAATATGCAACAAGATTTAGCTTGAGAGCAGTAGATAAATGAATTTTGATAGAGATCAATAGACTACGCCTATGAACAAAATTGCTAATTTCCATTTAGTAAAATCAAGAAAGTAGACGACACTTATCTTAGGGCCGCAATAAAATGCCGCTAAGGAGATAAGAATGCATTCATTAAAAGTAAAAGATTACATGACGTTGCAAGCGGTGACTTTCACTAAAGACATGTCACTCACAGCCGCTTTGAACAAAGTGATGCAGAGCGTGACGCTTGGTGGTCCAGTCATTGATGAAAACGAAAAAGTAGTGGGGTTCTTATCTGAACAAGATTTGTTAGATAAGTTGGTGAAAGCCAGCTACCACTGCCAAGATACACATACTGTGCAAGAGTGTATGCATGAAGATGTGTTGTCCGTCTCGCCAGAAATGTCGGTCATTGAATTGGCGGATATGATGAAAGTCGGTAAGCCAAAAATGTACCCAGTAGTTGACGACCGAGGAAAACTTGTTGGCATCATCACTCGCCGTGATGTTCTGCGCGCTATTGGGATGACGTTGAACGAATGCTTTAAACATCCAGTTTGATGACGACATCGACATGACTACTTCGAAAGGCGCTGCGGCGTCTTTCTTTTTTCGGAAAAAGGCTGAGGTTGAGCGAAGTGGTTATTTTTCTCTTTTAACAAAATTCGCCTTGACCTTGGAGCTAGCTCCAAGGTTTATCCTTAGTGGTAGATGAACAGTCTCAGCCAATAAGGAAAACAAACTATGTGTACAAAACATCAAGGTTGCCAGTCAGGCAAAATCAAAACTGCGGTGCCACTCAGTGCCCATGACTCTTGCTGCGCGCCAACTAAACCGACGCTAAATATTGCTCAAGCGGGTGTTGATACTGTTGAAAGCTCTTGCTGTAGTGGAGGCTGTTGCAGTTCGGACACCGCCGATGAAGAAGGCCCCGCGGAACTGCGAGAATCCTCAGTCCGTAGCAGTTGGCTCGTGTCCGACATGGATTGCCCATCTTGCGCGCAAAAGCTTGAAAAAGCCATCATGTCATTGCAAGGCGTTACGAATGCTAAAGTCCTTTTTGCTACAGAAAAGTTAGTTGTCGATTTTGATGACCATTCCCTAAGTTCGATCATCGAACAAACAGCGCGCCAAACTGGTTTCCCGCTTTCTGCGCTGGATAAACCAAAGCAAAAGAAAGAGAACAAAGGCTGGTTCGGTTTTGTTCAAGACAATCTACAGATTTTATCGATCGCAGGTGCAATGGCATTTGCGGGCCTTGTCGCAAGCATCAACCCTCAACTTAGTAGCTGGATTTTTACTTTAACTTGTTTGCTGGGTTTGTATCCTATTGCCCGTAAGGCAGTCAAACTGGCTCGTGGTGGCACACCATTTGCCATTGAAACACTGATGAGTGTTGCTGCATTAGGTGCGTTGTACTTAGGTGAAACCGCAGAAGCCGCGATGGTGTTATTGCTCTTCCTTATTGGTGAAAAGCTAGAAGCATACGCATCGTCACGAGCTCGAAGTGGCGTTCAGGCCTTAATGGATTTGGTGCCAGAAAACACCACGCTGATCATTGATGGTGTACGCAAAGAAGTGCCAGCGTCTCAGCTTCAACCTGGGGACGTCATTGAAGTGGCACCTGGCGGTCGTTTGCCTGCTGATGGTGTATTGATGACGACGTTAGCCAGCTTTGATGAAAGTGCATTGACCGGTGAATCAGTTCCTGTTGAGCATGAAGAGGGCGGGAAAATCATGGCGGGGGCGGTGGTAGTCGATAAAGTAGTGCAGGTGCAAGTGACCTCCCGCCAAGGTGAAAATGCCATTGACCGCATCCTTCATTTGATTGAAGAAGCTGAATCGCGCAAAGCGCCGTTAGAACGATTCCTCGATAAATTCAGTCGCTGGTACACGCCACTTATGATGCTGGTGTCTCTTGCTGTCATCGTTACGCCACCATTACTGTTCGCTCAACCTTGGGAAACATGGGTGTACCGTGGTTTAGCATTGCTCTTAATCGCTTGTCCTTGTGCCTTGGTTATTTCAACGCCTGCTGCGATTACGTCGGGTCTGGCTGCTGCGGCACGCCGTGGTGCATTGATCAAAGGTGGGGCAGCGCTTGAGTTGCTTGGCAAAGTGGAGTCGGTCGCGTTTGATAAAACAGGTACGTTGACACAAGGTAAACCGCAAGTAACGGACGTGGTGACTTATGATGTAACAGAAGAAACACTACTGAGTTTAACGGCTTCTATCGAGATGGGGTCAAGCCATCCTTTAGCGGTTTCATTAGTGAAGCGGGCTGAAGAACAAGGCGTTTCGATTCCTGAGGCAAGTGATAAAACTGCTCAAGTCGGCTCTGGTGTAACAGGTTTGGTGAACGGTAAATTAGTGCAAGTTATTGCGCCATCAAAAGCGGACTTCCCTGTTTCTTCGAAAGTTGAACAACGTGTTATTGAACTGGAAGAACAAGGCAAAACCGTGGTTATCGTTCGTCACGATTACGAAGTTATTGGCGTGATCGCGTGGCAAGATACTCTTCGTCAAGATGCTCAACAGGCAATCGCCACGTTGAAAATGTTGGGCGTGAGTTCTGTGATGTTGACGGGGGACAACCCACGCAGTGCGGAAGCGATAGCCCATCAAATTGGTTTGGATTACAAAGCGAGCTTGTTGCCTGCCGATAAAGTACGTTATGTGGAACAACTTTCTACTGAGCACACGGTTGCGATGGTTGGTGATGGTATTAACGACGCACCTGCGATGAAAGCGTCTAGCATTGGTATCGCGATGGGCGGAGGTACTGATGTCGCATTAGAAACTGCTGATGCGGCACTAACGCACAACCGCTTGGTTGAATTGCCAGCAATGATTGAATTATCACGTGCGACGCTCAATAACATTCGTCAAAACGTAGCATTGGCGCTTGGCTTAAAAGGCGTGTTCTTAGTCACCAGTTTATTGGGTATCACTGGGCTTTGGGTTGCGGTTTTGGCAGACAGTGGGGCGACTGCGTTAGTGACACTCAATGCGCTACGACTTCTGCGGTTTGAATCTAAACAAGTGCAATAACGCTATTCTCAAAGTTGCTCTATATTTAACCCGAGGCGTTTCTCGTCTCGGGTTTTTATGTTTCTGTGAGCACTATAAGTTTTGTGAATGCAATCTGAGCCGTCGGACTTGTTGTTATGCAACGAAATGATAAATTTGCCCGAATAATGTGATCTAAACCGTTTTAATTTGAAATTGTAGATTTATTACATTTTATCAATGTGATTGTGATCACTCTATGTTGGTGCAAGGTTCGCTACAGTGCTCCTGTACCCAACAACTTACTAATGAGCTTATTGTTTACAAAATAAGCCACAATAAGGAGCGACATATGTCTCAAGCTGTATTCCATTTAGGTGTTACTGAAGCTGATCTTAATGGTGCAACTCTAGCCATCATTCCAGGTGATCCAGCGCGTGTTCAAAAAATCGCAGAACAAATGGAAAACCCTGTATTCCTAGCAAGTCACCGCGAATACACGCTTTACCGCGCAGAACTAGACGGTAAGCCAGTTGTGGTTTGTTCAACAGGTATCGGTGGTCCATCTACCTCTATCGCAGTAGAAGAGTTAGCACAGCTTGGTGTTCGCACATTCCTACGCGTAGGTACGACTGGTGCAATTCAACCACACGTAAACGTAGGCGATATGATCGTGACAACGGGTTCTGTTCGTCTAGATGGTGCAAGCCTACACTTCGCTCCAATGGAATTCCCAGCAGTTGCAGACTTTGATGTTGCAACCGCGATGAAAGCAGCAGTTGAAGAATCTGGTGCAACAGTTCATATGGGTGTGACTGCTTCAAGTGACACTTTCTACCCAGGTCAAGAGCGTTACGACACATTCACTGGTCGTGTTGTGAAGCGTTTCCAAGGCTCTATGAAAGAGTGGCAAGACATGGGCGTGCTGAACTTCGAAATGGAATCAGCAACGCTACTTACCATGTGTGCAAGCTCTGGCCTGAAAGCAGGTTGTGTGGCGGGTGTAATCATCAACCGTACACAAAAAGAGATTCCAGATCATTCAACACTGAAAGAAACGGAAGCTCGCTCAATTAAAGTTGTAGTAGAAGCAGCACGTAAAATGCTTTAAGCGCTCACTTTAGTTGGCATTTAAACAAACAGAAAAACCCAGAGGCTTGCCTCTGGGTTTTTCTATGTGCCTTGTTCAAGGTGCGATTTTCTAGATTCTGAAACGCAAAGTGATTGAAGCTAGGATAGGCACTAAAAACAGGCATTAAAAAAGCAGCTCCAGTGAGCTGCTTTCGTGTTTTAGGGGGGCGACTAAATTTCGTCAGAACCGCCAGCGGCTTCAAACCATTTTGCAAGATGCGTTTTGAGATCTTTCAGCTCTTCAGGGCCGATAAGCGCAAGGCCAAGATCCTCTGCACGAGTAATATCATTGTGACGAAGAGGGCGGAAGCTCACCAGCATAGCGCGTGCTTGTAGACCGCCTAGCAGGTCACGCAAAGATTCCAGTTTGTACAGCGTATCGTCACCATCATCGCGCATGCCTTTCGTTTTACACTCAATGATGTGCAGCTTGTTATTTACAACCGTTGCTACGTCTAGCTCGTTACGTACTTCACTTTCACCCAGCTTACGA
This sequence comes from Vibrio sp. YQ_11, assembly GCF_043103065.1. NCBI lineage: Bacteria > Pseudomonadati > Pseudomonadota > Gammaproteobacteria > Vibrionales > Vibrionaceae > Vibrio > Vibrio sp. YQ_11. The sequence continues at coordinate 24,834 of NZ_JBICJM010000016.1, forward strand.
TAAACCTGAACATTCAAAGAGCGGTCTTGAATCGTTGGCATGGTGTCTTGGATTTGCTTCACAGTGCTGTGAACTAGGGTCTCCAACCATTCGCCGTTAGAGAATCGACGTGCGTCTTCGTTCGCGAAGGTCAAAATGCCATTTTCGTAAGTCGCGATCTGTGCTTCGACAAGATCCGACAGCAGCATGTTGAGTTCACGGTAGCCTTGTTGCTTCTCAGACAGCTCCACATCCAGCTTCTGCTCCTTACGGCAGGTTGTCGCAAGGTAGTTGAGTGTCGCCAAGCCTGGGCCCAATTCAAGCGCATTTGACGCCCAGCGTTCGCCAAGCTCATACAGTTTTTGATCAAGAAGAGGAGGAAGGTCTACGTGGTGGAACTCGCCGCGCGCACCGAAAATGGTTAGGTAGTCGGAGATAGTAATGTGGTCTTCAACTTGCGTATCTTCTTTGCCATCTGGGTAAAGCCAGCAAAGTTTGTCACTGTTTGGTTCAACCACGAAGATAGGCCAGCGATAAGTACGGAAAACCTCGTAAACCGACAACAATCGATGACGAAGGCCACAGCTTGCGTTCAGTTTGACGTCTTCTCCACGGTCGTGAAGATCTTTCGCGAGCTTTTGAATCGATTGTTTAATCAGGGTTGTATTGACAGCCGACGGAATTTCAAAAAATTCAGAAGTAATCTCTCGCTGCTCTAACACGCTACTCAGTCGGTCAAACATATCTACCTGTGTTTTGTCACCAATGAATACGATATGTGTGCTTAAAGTGCGATTATCCAATAGAGGAGTGACCAATCTCACTGGGTCTTGGTCGATAATACCAACATGAACAGCCATAGATTTTCCTTTTTGTGTGGCCGCTCGAAAAGAGAAGTGCAAGGGATGAGCAGGCCATATTACCCATATGTAGACAAGGCCGAGAAAAAACAAGGGCGACTTCATAAAAAGTCGCCCTTATACAGCTGGTTGCATCAACTATTGCATAAAAATTTACAATTTAAAGCGATGGACTAATTCATTTTGCTGATGAGCAAGCTGAGTGAGAGATTCACTCGTATGAGTGATGCTCGACATCGCGTGGTAACTTTCATCCGCAATATTGTTGATGTCTTCAATGTTGCGCGCAATATCTGCTGAGGTTTCGCTTTGCTCTGCTGCCGCTTGAGAAATGTGCGTACTCATTTGGCTGATTTCGATAATGAGTGCTTGGATCTCTTCCATTGAACTGTTCGCTTTCGAGGCTTGCTCAACCGACATTTCCATATCACTCATGCAGCTTTGAATCACTTGGTTGGCTGACTGAGAGCTCGATTGCAGATTGCTGATCATCGATTCGATTTCTGTGGTGGATTGTGTGGTTTTCGATGCCAGCACACGTACCTCATCGGCTACCACGGCAAATCCGCGTCCTTGTTCTCCTGCACGTGCCGCTTCAATCGCGGCATTGAGAGCCAACAAGTTGGTTTGCTCAGCAATGTTGCGGATGACATCCAAAATTGAGCCAATTTGACCACTCATCTTTTGCAGTTCAGAAACGGCAGACACAGACTCGTGAAGGCGCGTTTCTAGCTGATTGATGGTCGAAATGTTGCTACTCATGACATTTCGGCCTTCTTCGGATGCAGACTCAACACGTTGAACCATTTCCAAAGAGCCTTGAGCGCTTTGCGCAACTTCTTGAACCGAGTGAGACATCTCGGTCATAGCCGTTGCCACGTTGGCGGTCTGCTCACGTTGTGCATTCAGCTTAGATTGCGCTTGAGAAGACGTTCGTTCGTTGGTCGTCGCGGTCGAGGCTAAGTTTTCTGATGCTTCATTTAGCTTCACTAGAATGTCGTGCAAGCTGTCCGCTAACGTGTTGATATGGCCACTAACGCGGCTGAACTCGTTGTTAAAGCGAATATCAATACGTTGCGTCATATCGCCTTTAGTCAGGCTCTCTAGCGCATTGAGAATACGTGTTAATGGCTCACGCACACTTTGCGCGATGTGATAGCCGATAGCCGCAGCAAACAAAACCACAACTACACCAATCACAATCGCTTTCGTCACGCCAGCAGAGTAAATGTCACCGGCATCATCAAGAGATTCGTTTAGTTTGTCTGTTGCTGTCGTTGTGAATTGCTCAAGGATAGCCATCGTAGAATCGACTTTGTTAGCTAAGTTCGCAATGTTGTCGTACAGAGCTGCTCGAGCGTTGAGGTAGTTGTTGTGTTGGTCTAGCACACCGCCACGCATACCTACGTCACGGGTAAATTGTTCTACGGATTCGCCAAAAGCTTTTTCTAACTCAGGAAGCTGAGTGACCAACCCACGGAATGCGTAGTTCAAGTGCGTTACTGCTTTACGGTTTTTCGTTACCGCTTGCGTAACAAACTCAGGATTGGAGCTGGCCAGCGCATCAGAGGTGATCACTTCGGCATCTTTGAGTTTGATGAAGTAGCTTTTCGCCATAACCTTCACTGAAATACTCGATTGGTCTGCAACGTATTCTTTCAGGCCAACAGAAAGTTCAGTGTTGAGTTTTTGAAAGCGGCGCGATGACTTCTGCACTTCTTCTTGTGCTGAAAACATTGCTTCATAGTTGTCCATTGCTTCGAGCGCTTCGGTAAAGTAGCTTTGCTCTAGCGTCTTCAGTTGAGAAAAAGGTTCGGCAAGAGAAGGGTAGATCTGGCTTGCTGATTCGAGCTGCGCCAAAGTGGATTCAAAACGTTGTTGAGATCTCGCAAACTCCTGACGCATTTCTTCCATGCGCTGTTTATTCTCAGTGGTTAGAAAATCTTTAAAAGACTTGTCGGCAGAAAGCAGTTCCACACTGGTTTGGTTAGATAACGATACAAGGGGCAACGATGATTTAGAGACGGTTTCAAATTTACCGTGAATATCGTGCATTCCCCCCATCATAATGGCAATTGTGACAGCAAACAGGATGATGATCAGCGCAAAGCCCGCATACATCCTTTTAATAACTGAACCTCGCATAAGTGAGCTTCCTCTCCCAAAAATAGACAACATAAATAAGAATTGTCTTAAAAAAGTAACAAAATTCATTGGATTGTATTGAGTTCGTGACGCACGTTTTATGACGCATACGACAAAAAAAGCTTCGTTTATTAGCATTAGATTGATAATGTTAAGTGAACACTGTTTTTTATTGAGCTCAGCTTTGGGTTGGAGCATACTAAATGGGTTACACACCTTTATAAAATGGAGTCCCCATGGCGGAAGAAACTATCTTTAGTAAAATTATTCGTAAGGAAATCCCAGCAGACATTCTTTACCAAGATGATTTAGTGACCGCGTTTCGCGATATTAACCCTCGCGCGCCAAGCCACATTCTTATCATCCCGAACAAGTTGATTCCGACAACGAACGACGTGGAAGCAGAAGACGAAGCAATGATGGGACGCCTATTCACTGTGGCGAAGAAGCTTGCGAAAGAAGAAGGTATTGCTGAAGACGGTTACCGTTTGATCCTTAATTGCAACCCTCATGGTGGCCAAGAGGTTTACCATATCCACATGCACCTACTAGGCGGTCGTCCTTTAGGTCCAATGGTATTGAGCTAAGCTAATTTGAAAAGGGTGGTGCCTATGCCACCCTATTTATATTCTTTTCTGAGCACACATTTGCGGAGATAAATGTGAAATTAGGTGTGAAGCTGTTTGGACTGATTAGCTGGGTCTTGATGGCGTCTGGCTGCGCTAATTTGTCTGCGGGCAATTTGTTTAGCCACTACAGCGACCAGAATCAAGAAGTTTATCAGGCAGTTGTTGCTGGCAATTATGCCAACGCTGAGCAACTCCAATCGAGCGACGTCGGTGGCGAGATCCTTGGCAATTTCGAAAAGGGTCGTATTTCATTCCTTGCGAAAGATTATCCAACCAGCCTCAAAGCTCTCGAAGAGAGCGACCGCGCGGTACGTGTTCAACAAGACCGAGCAACCATTTCTGTTTCTGAAACAGCGACGAGCGTAGGTTCACTTGCTGTAAACGACAATCTTAACGAATACCAACCTGCAGACTACGAACTCGGCTTTTTGCATTTATACCTTGGTCTGAACTATCTACAAAAAAATGATTTAGAAGGCGCACTCGTCGAAGTTCGTCGTGCTAACCAAGTTCAGGAAGCGGCTCGAAAAGCGCGTGAAAAAGAGCTGAAGTCGGCAGAAAAAGATCTTAAAAACCAAGGTATGTCAGCCAACTTAGGCAGCGTGCTCGCGAGTTATCCAGACGCAGGGAAAAAACTCAGCGCGGTGCAAAACGGTTATCTCTTCTATCTTTCTGGTTTGTTGTACGAAGCGTCACGTGATCTTAACAGCGCTTATGTGGATTACCGTCGCGCTTTGGCTGTGATGCCAGATAACAAACAGGTTATTGAAAGCACGATGTACGCCGCGAAAAAGCTCGGTATGCGTGAAGACTTACGTCTGCTTGAAAAACGCTATGGCAAGGCACCGACAGGGTTAAATAAGTCACAAGGACGCGTCATTGTGATTGACGAGCAAGGTGTGGTTGAGGCTTTGCAAGGTTGGCGTATTGATTTACCTATTTTTGACAGTCGCGGCAATGGCGCAATCTACTCATTGGCACTACCTTATTATCCAAAACGTGGGGCACCACGCTTTAGTGATGTGGCTTTGAATGGAAAAACGCTGCCTTCTAGTACGTTGGCTGACGTTAATGCCATGGCTCAGAATGATTTGAATGAACGCTTAACGACAATAGTGATTCGCCAAGCCATTCGCGTTTGGGCGAAAGACCGAATCAGAAAAGAAGCAGCGAAAAAAGGCGATGACGTGGGCAATATTCTTTTCAACGTTTGGAATACATTAACAGAACAACCAGATACTCGAAGCTGGCAAACGCTGCCAGCGCAAGTGAAGACAGCCTCACAAATTGTGAAGCCGGGTACACAGCAGCTAAATTTAGGCGATCAAGTCTATCAATTTGACGTACCAGCGCAGCAAACCACACTGGTGTGGGTTTCTCGTCAGGGAGCGCATTCGACGGTATGGCATAAACAATTAGGGAGATTGTAATGAGAGCATGGCTTATTGGCTTAGCAGTCATTATCGGTTTGGCAGGTTGTGCGGACAACACTGCTGGGATCCGAGTTGATGGCCAAACACAAAACGTATTTTTTAACGATAACGTATTGGGCAGCCGACTGTTGGTTGACAACATCACCACGACTTACGTCGATGATCGACCACGTGGTGTGGTGCAGTTAAGCAGTAACTACAAAGGTGACCAGCACATTCTTTATCGCTTCTACTGGTACGACAACAATGGTTTGGAAGTGAACACCAAACCGGGGCCTTGGCGCAAAATGATCGTGCGTGGATTTGAATCTGTGACGCTTTCGGAGGTCACGGTCAATCCAAATGGCACACATTTCCGTGTTCAAATTAGAGAAGCACAAGACGATTAATCTTAACGGCTTTGCCGTAGCTGCCGCGCCAACATGCGCTGGTATTGATATAACTAAGGAACTCTCATGAAAAAAAGTATTATTGCTCTTTTAGGTCTAGCCGTTATTTTGGGTGGTTGTTCTAACAAAGTCTCTTACGGTGATTCACAAGCGACTGAAACCACAACCATCGATTTCGGTTCGACGGACCTACAAAAAATTGCTGGCGAGATGGTAGACAGCATGATGATGTCAGGTTCAGTAGCAGCAATTACTCGTGACCAACGTCCAATCGTGTTTGTTGAGCGAATCAAGAACAAAACCAGTGAGCACATCGACACTGAATCGATCACTGATACCATCTCAACTAAAATGCTGAACTCAGGCAAATTCCGCTTTGTTGATATGGACCGCGTAGAATCGGTTCGTGAACAACTTAACTTCCAAAATACGGACGAGCTTGTTAACCAAAGTACAGCAATTCAGTTTGGTAAAATGGTCGGTGCGCAATACATGCTTTACGGTAACCTTTCTAGCATCGTGAAAAATGCAGGTAGCGATAAAGATGTATACTACAAAATGACAATGCGTTTGATGGATTTGGAAACAGGCCTAATCGAATGGGCTGATGAAACAGAAATCCGCAAAGAGCAATCTAAGAGCCTATTTGGCCTTTAATTGACCATAATGGAGAAGTCATCAATGGCGTGGTTTTCTTGGCAACAAGCAAAACAGTTAGATCCGAGCTTAAATGCGTTAGATGGCTTCTTTTCAGAACCACCGGTGAAGGTGCAAACCGTCACCGGCGGGCTCACCAACCGCTGTTGGCGGTTGGAATCTTCTCAAGGCCTTGCTTATGTCTGGCGACCGACCAGCAACGTATGCAAGGCTTTTTCTATCTCTCGTCATAACGAGTATCAAGTTCTTCATGCGATCGAGCCGCTAAATCTCGGGCCAAAGCCGATCTTCGTTCATGAGCAAGGGTTATTAGTGGAGTGGATCGATGGGATCACGCTGACAAAAGATGGTATCGAGTTGGAAGAACTCTTACCCATCGCGGCGACCATTCATCAATACCATTCGAGCTCCATACCTGTTGTGCCATTTTCTTACATCTCACGAATTGATCATTATTGGTTGGAGTTAGAAGGAAAGTACGTCGGTTCGGAATTTGAAACCCTATACAAACACTGGCGTTCTGAACCTAGTGTTGAACAAATTCCGTTAGCGCTGTGTCACTTTGATTTGGGGTGTTACAACCTAGTTAGGGGAGATCAGGGCGTGAAAGTCATTGATTGGGAGTACGCAAGCCTTGCAGACCCAAGATTGGATTTAACGCTCATTTTGCAAATTACCGATTCGCCAATAGAAGAGTCGGTTGAACGCTATTGCCAGATTCGAAATATTGAAAATACCTCAGTTTGGCTTGAAGGAGTAAAAGCGTGGCAACCCCGCACTTTAGTGATGGCAATGCTTTGGTACTTGCTTGCTTATAAATTATGGGGAGATGAACAATACTTAAACAGTGCGCAAGAGTTTAAAGACTTATTGTGTTTAGAAGATCACTGTTTTGAGAACTCGTGACGTTTTCCCCTTTATCAGTAAGGAAATAGTGGTAGTTTTAAAAAAAGTACCAGATTTTACAGGGAGAGGTACACATGATTATTTACTTGCACGGCTTTGATAGTACAAGCCCAGGTAACCACGAAAAAGTTCTTCAACTACAGTTCATCGATGACGATGTCCGTTTCATTAATTACAGCACGCTTCATCCTAAACATGACATGCAGCACCTGCTAAAAGAAGTGTCGAAGGTTATCGATCAGTCTGATGATCCTAATCCACTTATCTGTGGGGTTGGCCTTGGTGGGTATTGGTCTGAGCGTATTGGTTTCTTGTGTGGTATTAAGCAAGTGATGTTCAATCCGAACTTACATCCAGAAAACACCATGGCTGGTCGCATCGATCGCCCAGAAGAATACGAAGATATTGCAACGAAGTGTGTAGATCAGTTCAGAGCTAAAAACCAAGGGCGCTGTTTAGTGATTTTGTCGAAAGAAGATGAAATTCATGACAATACAAAAACGGCTTCTGAGTTAGAAAAGCACTACGACATCATCTGGGATGAATCGCAGTCACATAAGTTCAAGAAAATCTCTCAGCATCTTCAAGCGATGAAAGAGTTCAAAAATACCTAGTATGCAAAACTCATTGTTTACGATTTAAACAGCACTGCTTGCAGTGCTGTTTTTCTATCTGTCCAATTTCGCTTTTTGCTGGATTATTCCAGCTCACATTTTCAGCCGTTTAAAGGCAAGAATATTGTGTTCTTTCTATGGTTTTCTTACTGATGAACTATGTGGCACGAATACCTTGTTGTAGAGTAGTCGAAAAGTAGTCAATCCGCATCCAGAGTAAGGATTTTGGTTGCCTTCAAAGGATGGCTCTATATAATGAACCAGACTAAAATAATTTGATAAATATCAAAAAAAATTGAGAGCGAGTGAGAAACTTGCCCACTTTTGTCTGGAATCGTATGTTTCAGGCGATGTAAATGATGCCCAACGAACAAACAGTAATAACAACGAAAAACATAGGCATCCGTTTTAATCCAAACAAGCTGAGACACCTCTAAGAACCAAGAATTCATCGGTTGGATGTTTTACTGCAGATTTGCTGTGAGTGAGACATCGGGCTGAACCCCATATATTCATTTTTGTAGAGGAAAATCATTGTGACACGCATTATCGTTGTAGGCGGCGGTGCTGGTGGTCTTGAGTTGGCGACTAAGCTTGGCCGTACTCTTGGTCGTAAGAACCGTGCGCAAATTACGCTAGTAGACCGTAAAGCGAGCCACTTGTGGAAACCACTGTTGCATGAAGTTGCAACGGGTTCTTTGGACGAAGGTGTTGACGCTTTGAGCTACCGTGCTCATGCGAAAAACCATAGCTTCGATTTCCAAATGGGTAGCCTTCAAGACATCGACCGTGAACGTAAAGTGATCATTTTAAGTGAGCTGAAAGACGAGCACGGTGAACTTCTTATGCCAAGCCGCGAGCTAGAATACGATCTTCTAGTGATGGCGATTGGTTCAACATCGAACGATTTCAACACTCCAGGCGTTCGCGAGAACTGTATTTTCCTAGATAGCCCAGAACAAGCGCACCGTTTCCGTACAGAAATGAACAATGAGTTCCTAAAGCTGCATGCGAAAAACGGTAACGGTACAGTGGATATCGCGATCGTTGGTGCTGGCGCAACGGGCGTTGAGCTATCGGCTGAGCTGCACAATGCCGTGAAAGAACTTCGCACTTACGGATTTGGTGATCTAGATTCAAGCAAGCTGAATGTTAACCTGATTGAAGCGGGCGAGCGCATTCTTCCTGCATTGCCACCACGTATTTCGTCTGCGGCGCATCAAGAGCTTGTTAAGCTGGGTGTAAACGTTCGTACAGCAACGATGGTGACTAAGGCGGAGAAAGACGGCCTAACTACCAAAGATGGCGAAAAGATTCCTGCGCAAATCATGGTTTGGGCTGCGGGTATCAAAGCACCTGATTTCATCAAAGACATTGCAGGTCTAGAAACAAACCGTATTAACCAATTGGTTGTGAAAGGAACACTGCAAACAACGCGTGATGACGATATTTTTGTTATCGGCGACTTGGCGCAATGCACACAACCAGACGGCTCATTTGTGCCACCTCGTGCGCAAGCTGCGCACCAAATGGCTAGCCAAGCGTTCAGCAACATTGTGGCGAAGCTAAATGGTCGTGAGTTGAAAAACTATGTGTACAAAGACCATGGTTCTTTAGTGTCTCTAAGCCGCTTCTCTACAGTAGGTAGCTTGATGGGTAACTTAACCAAAGGTTCGATGATGGTTGAAGGCCGTATTGCACGTGTTGTTTATATCTCACTATACCGCATGCACTTGATGGCACTTCACGGTGTGTTCAAAACAGGCTTGATGATGCTGGTTGGCCGCATTAACCGTGTATTGCGGCCAAACCTTAAGCTTCACTAATATCGGCGATTCAGCCAGTTTAAGTGTTGAAACTATAGAATAGAAAAAGCCACCGCAAGTCGGTGG
>NZ_JBICJM010000017.1:0-1640 GCF_043103065.1 Vibrio sp. YQ_11
ATTAAGGGGTGAGTAACGCAACACCAATGCCGCCGCAAACCGCCTTAATCACTAAAATTAACGCATAGTAAAAATGCCACGCGTTACGAATCCCTCTTGAATTGTTTGTTAGCACGCTGCTCTTAAAGCCTTTGAAACGCACTAAAGCATTAAAACATAGCACTAAATTTATGGCATAAAACACCAAAACCAAACGGACAGCTGCCAAACTAAAAACAAACTTCAAGACGTAAGTTGGCTAGAAGAAAAACATGCTTAACTGCCCTTTTTCACCGCTTTCAAATTAGCAAAGAATACGGGCTTGGAACTTGAACAATAGCGACAAAGAAATACTTGTTTTGCCGAAAACCTCTCGGCGCCAAAGAAACCACGCCAGAGAAATAGCCCGAAAGTTAGAAACCGTAAACGATGAAGTCAAAGCGAAAACTTCGCATATAGTGCCACCGGAGCGAACATGAAAGGTACATTTGATCAGGTGTAAAGCTAGGAAAACAAACCAATAAACACAGAAACGTTTAACCTTTGAAGCCAACCCAGTGCTAACGCCGCATTAAGGTGTGAGCGACGCTACGTAGACACTAAACCACTGCGCCATAAACACGAAGCCCATCGATGGAATGAAAAGTGCCAAACGTTGGGGTCACTCTTAAATGCTTTGTTATGTGCTAGTTACAATCGAAAAACCAATATTTCCGTTTACCAAGACTAAACAAATATACTGATACATTACCTGCCTCTGTGTAATTCTTAAGCCTTTCATTCGGTAACGTTACCCATAACCAATCAAAGTCTACATCGATATCTTCTGGAATATGAGCTTCAATGAACTCTTGTTTATCTGTGAAGTCCTCTTTTGAAGCTATTCGCTCAAAAACTGGATACTGGCCACTAATTAATGGCCACTCATGGTCTTGCCAACAAGGTAAGGATGGAGTTTTATAGGTGATAGTCTTTGAGTCTTCTGTATCACTCTCAGCGCAATCGTTAGGTTCAATATCTAGTTCTATCAAAGCGCCAGAAGACAAACAAGAATCACAAATACACTCGATGTCAGTTTGCCCTGGGTACATTCCAGCGTCGAACCATATGCCTACTTTAAAACAAACTGAGCACTGTGTTGGCTCGTCAACCTTGAATGCAAAGTTCTCCGTATCAGAGAAAAACTCAAATTTCATTTGTACTCCTTCTGGCACATAACGCTCTGTTAAGGGGTGAACAACGCAATACCGATGCTGCCGCATACCACCTTAATCACTTAAACCAACGCATAGTGAAAATGCCACGCGTTGTGAATCCCTCTTGAACAGTTTGTTATATGCGTACTGGTACCCATCACCACACATACAACTTAAAGTAAACCAAGAAAGATGCTATGAGAATAAGACCACACCAAGCGAAAAATACGAAGGCTTTCGCCTCAGTTTCTGCTTCTTCCATATCGGGAAGTAAAGCCACGAAATAGCATCCGATTGGAACTAATTCGTACATTTTACCTGCATATTGGTTATTCATGCCTAAGAAAGGTGGAACATACAAATACAGACCTGAATAGCTGATAAAAAAGATAGTAACTAAAATTCTATTCCAACCTATCTCTTCGCCTTCTTGGTATAGCTTAAATAACAGGTAGATAGCACCCA
>NZ_JBICJM010000018.1:0-971 GCF_043103065.1 Vibrio sp. YQ_11
CAACGTATTAAAGAGCTTGAGAAGCAACTTGAAGATGCACAGCTCAAAGCCGACTTCTTTGAAGCTGTAGTGAACGTTATGGAGCGTGACTATGGCGTTAGAGTGACAAAAAAGCACAAAGATGCGTTGTCCAATAGAAAACCATAGCGGGGTTGACCGTCACGAAGTTTTGTCAGTTAGTGCAAATCTCTCGTCAAGCTTATTACAAGCAGTGCCAGACTCAATCTCGTTGTGAACATCATGAGCATGCTGTCATTGGCTTTGTCCGTGAAGTCAGAATGAAGCAGCCACGCATTGGTACGCGTAAACTGAAGTTCTTAGCCGCAATAAAGGGCATTCAAATAGGTCGCGATAAACTCTTTGAGCTTCTCAGAAGGCATCGCCTGTTAGTGAGAGCAAGACGAACCTATCACCGAACGACTAACAGTCGTCATCGGTTCTACTGTCACCCTAATAAAGTGAAAGATGGGCTGACACCAACGAAGCCAGAACAGCTATGGGTTGCTGATATTACTTACTTGCCGACTCTCGATGGAGAGAGTTACGTCAGCCTGGTTACGGACGCTTATTCAAGGAAGATTGTTGGTTACTATGTGGATGACAACATGAAAACGCAATCAGTTAAGCGGGCATTTATCTCAGCTCTCAGGCAACGACAGAGTGAAGAAAAGCTAATACACCACTCAGATAGAGGCTCACAATACTGTTCGAAGGAATATCAAGATATCCATAAGAAACACAAAGTGACTTGCTCGATGACTGACGGCTATGATTGCTATCAGAATGCTTTAGCAGAGCGTGTAAATGGGATACTCAAAATGGAGTTCTTACTTAGGAAACCGAAAGATCTGGAAGAAGCGAGGACGATGGTTGCAGAATCTGTAGAGATCTATAATCAAATGAGGCCTCATACGGCTTTAAAATACAAAACGCCCGATGAAGTACATCGAGCGTTTTAGTTAAAAAGTGTC
>NZ_JBICJM010000019.1:0-23430 GCF_043103065.1 Vibrio sp. YQ_11
CCCAGCGCTGAGGCTGGGTTTTGGTGTTCTAGTGGCTAATGAATTAACCGATGTGCGTTGCGCCGCCCATGTACTTCTGAAGTACTGCAGGGATTGCTATGCGACCGTCTGCTTCTTGGTTGTTTTCTAGGATAGCAACCATGGTACGACCAACTGCTAGACCAGAACCGTTTAGCGTGTGCACAAGCTCAGGTTTCTTCTCGCCTTTACGACGGAAACGCGCTTGCATACGACGAGCTTGGAAGTCCCACATGTTAGAACATGAAGAGATTTCACGGTAAGTCTCTTGAGCAGGAACCCAAACTTCTAGGTCGTAAGTTTTACGAGCGCCGAAGCCCATGTCGCCTGTACATAGAACGACTTTACGGTAAGGAAGTTCAAGAAGTTGTAGAACTTTCTCAGCGTGACCTGTTAGCTCTTCTAGCGCGTTCATTGAATCTTCTGGCTTCGTGATTTGTACTAGCTCAACTTTATCGAACTGGTGCATACGAATCAGACCACGAGTATCACGACCGTATGAACCCGCTTCTGAACGGAAACATGGCGTGTGTGCTGTCATCTTGATAGGTAGATCCGCTTCGTCAGTGATAGTGTCACGAACTAGGTTCGTTACTGGTACTTCTGCTGTAGGGATTAGAGACAGTTTACGCGGCTCTTCGTCGTTTACTTTTTCCGCTAGAGGCTCAGTGTGGAAAAGATCTTTACCGAACTTAGGAAGCTGACCAGTACCGAATAGGCTGTCAGAGTTCACTAGGTAAGGTACGTACATCTCTGTGTAGCCATGTTCTTCTGTATGAAGATCTAGCATGAACTGAGCAATTGCACGGTGTAGACGAGCAAATTGACCTTTCATCACGATGAAACGTGCGCCAGTGATCTTAACTGCACTTGCGAAGTCTAGACCGCCACCCATTTCGCCTAGGTCAACGTGGTCTTTCAAATCGAAGTCATAAGTCTTAGGCTCACCCCAACGAGAGATTTCAACGTTGTCATTTTCGTCTTTGCCATCTGGCACTTCATCTGCTGGGATGTTTGGTACAGAAAGCGTAAATTCGTCTAGTTGAGCCATTACTTGCTCAAGTTCAACTTTCTTCGCGTCAAGATCGCTACCTAGAGTACCGATTTGTTTCTTGATCTCTTCTGCGCCTTCTTTGTCGCCAGCCGCCATTTTTTGGCCAATTTGCTTGGAGATGGAGTTACGCGTGGATTGTAAATTTTCTACTTCTACTTGAATGGACTTACGTTGTTCTTCAAGTTTACGAATAGTCTCTACGTCTAGCTTAAAGCCACGACGCGCCAGTTTAGCAGCTGTTTCATCCAGCTCTGTACGAAGTAATTTAGAATCCAGCATTGTTAATCCTATGCTTTTTGTTGTGAAATCACGCGCACTTTCCAAGCGTACGCGTTAAAAAAATTTACTGAACAAATGTATCCAAAAACGCCTACTTTTCATAGCGCTTTTGTTGGCTATTTGCGTCTAATTTAGCCAAGTAATCTAACTTTTCGCCGATTTTGGTTTCTAGACCGCGATTTGTCGGCTGATAGTACTTACGATCCGCCATTTCTGGTGGCAAATATTGCTCACCCGCTGCATAAGCACCCGGCTCGTCGTGAGCATATCGATATTCTGCGCCATAGCCCATGTCTTTCATCAGACTGGTGGGTGCATTACGCAAGTGATGCGGCACTTCATATTCAGGCAAGTTATGTGCGTCAGTGAGCGCTTGTTTCCAAGCAACATAAACGGCATTACTCTTTGGAGCGCACGCGAGATAAACAATTGCTTGAGCAATCGCACGCTCACCTTCAGCTGGACCAACGCGTGTAAAACAATCCCACGCGGAGAGTGCAACTTGCATGGCTCTAGGGTCCGCATTGCCGACATCTTCCGATGCTATCGCAAGTAATCGACGGGCAATGTAAAGTGGATCACAACCTGCAGCTATCATACGAGCAGCCCAGTACAAAGCGGCATCTGGGTTTGATCCACGAATAGATTTGTGCACAGCGGAGATCAAATCGTACCAAATGTCGCCTTTATTATCGAAGCGAGAGACTTTCTCCCCGGCTACTTCAGCAAGCAGTTTGAGTGTTATCTCTTTTTCACCCTGCGCATTGTCCTCTGCCATATCGTAGAGAAGTTCAAGGTAGTTAAGCGACATGCGAGCATCGCCGTTCACCAACTCGGCTAGACGATCTAACACATTATCAGCAAAGTTCGCTGGCGTATCGCCCAGGCCTCGTTCTTTGTCGTTAATCGCTTGATTTAGTGCGAGTGAGATCTCTTCTTTATCTAGTGAAGTCAGCTTGTAGACTCGAGCACGAGACAACAATGCGTTATTCAGTTCGAAAGACGGGTTCTCTGTCGTTGCGCCAATAAACGTTACGGTTCCATCTTCAATATGTGGTAAGAACGCATCTTGTTGCGATTTGTTGAAGCGATGGACCTCATCCACAAACAAGATGGTGCGGCGACCCGCCATTTTGTTCTCGCGCGCTTTTTCGATTGCAGCACGAATCTCTTTCACACCGGACGTCACCGCAGACACGCGTTCAACTTCCGCATTGGCATAATTAGCAGCGACTTCTGCTAGCGTGGTTTTACCTGTACCGGGAGGTCCCCAAAGGATCATTGAGTGGACATGCCCAGCCTCTAACGCGCGACGCAGGGGTTTACCCGGGCCAAGAATGTGTTGCTGACCGATGTACTGCTCAATAGTTTGCGGTCTCATACGAGCAGCAAGGGGACGAAAATCTTCGTCCCCCGAGAAATCTAATGTGTAATTACTCACTACCTATTAATTCCTTTGATCGTCCACTTCCACACCTTTTGGAACTGTGAACGTAAATCTGGCTGCTTTTGGTTTGCCAAGCTTAACATTACTGAATGTAAAGAGCCCTTTCTGACCATCTTGCTCGATGACGTTAAAGCCTTTCACTACGCCTTTCGCGTCAATATTGATCTGGAACTGACCTTGAGTAGAGTCTACTGCGGTTGGGATAAGCGTAAATTCATTCCCTTTCTGGGAGATCTTATAATTATCCCAATCACTTGCTCTGTTGCGAGTTAAGAGCACAAATGGTGTTTGCTCGGTCGCTTGCTCTTGCCAGTAAATGCTGACTTGCTCAATAAACGGGCTGTAGTACCACAAAGTTTTACCGTCTGAAACCAACAAGTTCTCATCTGGGAATGTCGTGCTCCAACGGAACAGGCTTGGACGAGCGATTTCAACCGTGCCTTCCCCTTCCATGACCGTTTCCCCTTCTGGGCTGATCACTTGCTGAGAGAAATCGGCACTGAAGCCCTCATTCATCGCGAGGCGTTTGTTCAGTTCATCTTTTGGAGAGGCTGCATTTGCAGCAGAGAAGAAAGAAATGCTTAAAACTAGCGCTGAGAAAAGTTTCGCTGAAAATCGTTTTTTCATTCAGATACCTATCAGAGGGTCAAAGACCTAAAGTTACTCACCTCAGTTGGACTAAGGTGAGTAAAACAAGTTCATTAATCTTTTGGTGGCGCAGGAGCCAAGACTTCACGGTTACCATTGTGACCCGGCGCACTCACGATGCCTTGAGCCTCAAGCTGCTCGACAATTCGTGCGGCACGGTTATAGCCGATTTTGAATCGACGCTGCACGCCAGAAACCGAACCACGGCGCGACTGAACCACGTGCTCAACCACCTGATCAAACAATGGATCCATCTCTTCATCTGATTCCATTTGTTCGCCCGGAAGCAAACTTTCTGGGCCTTGGTCACCACTGATGATTTCATCGATGTAGTTTGGCTTACCACGCGCCTTCCAGTTGTTCACCACAGCATGTACATCATCATCCGACGCAAATGCGCCGTGAACACGAATCGTATGGCTAGAACCTGGAGGCAAGTACAGCATGTCACCCATACCAAGTAGCGATTCCGCGCCGCCTTGGTCAAGGATAGTACGCGAGTCCGTCTTCGTTGATACAGTAAACGCCACGCGTGTTGGAATGTTTGCTTTAATCAGACCTGTAATAACGTCAACCGATGGACGCTGAGTTGCAAGAATCAAGTGAATACCAGCCGCACGCGCTTTCTGAGCCAAACGAGCAATCAGTTCTTCAACCTTTTTACCCACAACCATCATAAGGTCGGCAAATTCGTCAACAACAACGACGATGTATGGCAATTTCTCAAGCAACGGCGGTTCTGTATCCATACTGTCGCCTTCTTGCCAGAATGGATCGTGAATTGGGTGGCCGGCTTCTGCTGCCATCTTCAACTTCTCGTTAAAGCCTTTCACGTTACGCACACCCAGTGCCGACATCAGTTTGTAACGGCGTTCCATTTCACCCACACACCAACGTAGAGCATTGGATGCGTCTTTCATATCCGTAACAACTTCGGCAAGAAGATGAGGGATACCTTCGTAAATAGAAAGCTCCAACATTTTCGGGTCGATCATTATGAAGCGTAGATCTTCTGGAGAAGCTTTGTAGAGCATACTCAAGATCATGACGTTTACACCGACCGACTTACCTGAACCTGTCGTACCCGCAACAAGTACGTGAGGCATTTTAGCGATGTCAGCAATGACAGCTTCACCCGCGATATCTTGACCAAGTACCACCGTCGTTGGCGATTTAGCTTGCTCAAATTGAGGGCTGCTGATGACGTCTGACAGATAAACCGTCTGACGACTCATGTTTGGCAACTCAAGACCGACATAAGGTTTGCCTGGAATCACCTCTACAACACGTACCGCCATCGCAGATAGAGCACGCGCCAAGTCCATAGACAGACCAGAAATTCGACTTACTTTCACACCTGGCGCCAAATCGAGCTCGAATCGAGTGATTACTGGGCCTGGGTAAATGCCGACTACGTCAGCTTTAATTTTGTAGTCTGCAAGCTTGCTTTCGACTAAACGCGCGACTTGCTCAAGCGCTTCACGATCGATGAAGTTTTCACGCTTTTCCGGATGGTAAAGCAATTCAAGTGTTGGCAGCGGCTCTTCTGGCACTGGTAAATTCTGTTCTTGCTTCATCAAGAATGGGTTTTGCGTCGCGGCAACTTTTGCTTGCGCGCTGGATACCATGCTTTGGAATGCGGCAACATCTTGATCGCCATCTTGCACTTCCTCAACCTCAACTTCTTGTGGCGCTGGTTCAAACACTACACTCGGCTCAGGTGTCTGTTCTGGTTGAATTTGAGAAACCGATTGTGGTTGAACTATAAGTTGAGGCTCTGGTGAACGCGACTGAGGTTGAGGAGCAACATATGCCTCCTCTTCATCTACTACATCAAAATCAGAGATGGTTGGTTCAATATGTTCACTTGGCTCAGCGTGGTCGGTAATGTCATCAAGTGCACGAGTGTCAATAACAGGTTCTTCGTGTGGCATTGGTTCCACATGGAGTTGCTGTTCTTGCTGAGCAGCAAACTGTTCATACTCTTCATAGCTTGATTCTCGTTGAGGCGTATCGTGTTCAACAACCTCTTCATGCTTGGCTTGCACCTGCTCTTGATAGACTGCGTTTGTATCCGCATAAGATTGGCATGTTTGTTCTTCTGACGCCCAATCATCTGCTTGCTGCGCTGCTGCTTCCAACTCTTCGATGGTTACGTTCAGCTGCTTGGTACGCTCAACCATTGGATCCACGTTATCTGTGCTGACCGCTTTAAGTTGTGGTTCTGGTTCAACATACGTTGGCGTCGCATTTACTGCCGCAACTCGTTGAGGTTGGGGCTCTGGCGTCGGTTTTACCGCAGACGTTTCTGATTTGGCTTGCGGCATATATATAGGATATTCGTGTACTGGCGCTTTCTCTTTTGGTTCTTCAACTTCGTAAGCCGTTAAGTGAGGAAGCGTCTCATCGTCTTGTTGATCGTCTTCAACGTATTTTGTTGATACTTTATCCTCAACAAACTCATCAAGCTGAGGCTCTAGCGTCTCTTGTTCTGAACCTCTGAACTTATTCGCGATGGCAGCCAATACCGCTAACGAGCGATCACCAAGCCATTCGACGATGTTCAGCCAAGAAATCCCCGTAAACAAAGTAAAACCAGCCCCCCACAGAAATAGAAGGACGAGTGTTGTACCCAATACATTCAACGTCGGCAGGGCAAGGCTTGATAAAACATCGCCTACTACACCGCCCGATGAGAAGTACCAAATATCATCGAAGTTAATATCGGCAAGGCCGCAACTGGTCATGATAAGAACGGTTAGGCCCAGTAAACGGGTTCCCCACAGCATAAAATCAATTGGCTCATCTTCCCCTCGCTTACGACAAATCACCCACGCAGCCGCAGCCAGTAGGAAAGGAATCGGATAGGCGAGAGAACCAAAAGTGAAAAATAGAGTGTCGGCAAGCCATGCGCCAAACAGGCCACCAGCGTTATCGATCTCCCCACCCCATGCAGTTTGGGACCAAGATGGATCAGCTGGACTAAAGGTAAATAGTGCTACAGCGAGCAATACCGAGCTAAGAACGCCAACGATAAAGCAGCACTCTTTTAAGCGTTGGAAGCCATTTAAGCGTGAAGACTGAGGCTCTTCACTGGTTTTAATGATGGTTTCGACTTTCTTTGCGTTCTCTTTGAACATAAATCAACTTGAATATGGAAATGAAATAGGAATTTGCAAAACATTCCGAGCGGCATCAAGCCGCTCGGTAAATTGATTTAACCATATCAAAGAGAAAAACCCAATTACTCTATGGCGAAAGCGGAAGCATATACCGCTTTCTTTGCAAGAAATTAACGAGTTTTAATCACAAGCTGGTTAGATTGTTTCACTTCTTCCATAACTACGTAGGTGCGAGTGTCATTTACGCCAGGTAGACGTAGTAACGTATCGCCAAGTAGTCGACGGTAAGCACCCATATCAGATACACGGGTCTTTAGAAGATAGTCAAAGTCACCTGAAACTAGATGACACTCTTGAATGTCGTCTAGCTTTTGAACAGCTGAGTTAAACTGTTCAAACACATCTGGCGCACCACGGTTTAACGTAATCTCAACGAATACCAGTAGTGATGCATCTAGGAACTGCGGATTAAGTAGCGCAGTATATCCTGTGATGTAGCCTTGACGCTCTAAGCGACGCACACGCTCCAAACATGGCGTTGGAGAAAGTCCTACACGTTTTGAAAGCTCAACGTTTGAAATACGACCGTCTTTCTGCAGTTCATTAAGAATGTTGCGGTCGATACGGTCTAGTTCCTTGGACGGCTTTTTATAGTTGTCTGCCATTTTTTATTCCACCTTATTACTTCCTTGCAAAAAAATATACTACAACTTTTTAATATTTGGTGCCAAATTTTACAAACCTATAACTATACTAGTTACAAATTCGACAATAACACCCTACAAATAGTTTTTACAACCATTATAGAAAGAGGATACAGGATGATCATTGGCGTACCTAAGGAAATCAAGAACCACGAATACCGTGTGGGTATGATCCCTGCTAGCGTGAGAGAACTCATCTCACATGGCCACCAAGTTTTAGTTGAGACCAATGCAGGTGCCGGCATTGGTTTTTCAGACGATGATTACATCGCCGTCGGCGCATCCATTCTCCCTCATGCTGCAGACGTTTTCGCGCAAGCAGACATGATAGTAAAAGTAAAAGAACCCCAAGCAGTTGAGAGAGCAATGCTCCGCGAAGGGCAAATTTTATTTACTTATTTACACCTAGCACCAGATTTTCCACAAACTGATGAGCTAATCAAGAGCAAAGCTGTCTGTATAGCCTATGAGACTGTAACAGATAATATGGGTCGTTTGCCACTGTTAGCACCAATGTCAGAAGTGGCAGGTCGGATGTCTATCCAAGCGGGTGCGCAAACGTTAGAAAAATCACACGGTGGTCGTGGTTTACTTCTTGGCGGCGTACCTGGTGTTGAGCCTGCTAAAGTCGTTATCGTTGGTGGTGGTGTCGTTGGTGCAAACGCAGCTCGTATGGCTGTTGGCCTTCGCGCAGACATAACAATTCTTGACCGCAACGTAGACACTCTGCGTAAACTGGATGAAGAATTCCAAGGCCAAGCGAAAGTCATTTATTCTACAGAAGACGCTATCGAGAAGCATGTTCTAGAAGCAGACCTTGTTATTGGTGCAGTTCTAATCCCAGGCGCGGCAGCTCCGAAACTGGTAACAAAAGAGCATATTGCTAAGATGAAGCCAGGCGCAGCAATCGTTGACGTAGCTATCGACCAAGGTGGTTGTTTCGAAACATCTCACGCGACAACACACGCCGAGCCTACTTACGTGGTTGATGATGTCGTTCACTACTGTGTAGCAAACATGCCTGGTGCAGTTGCACGTACTTCAACTTTCGCATTGAATAATGCCACTCTCCCTTACATTGTGAAACTTGCAAACAAAGGCTATCAACAAGCTCTTTTGGAAGACAAAGGCTTCCTAGAAGGTCTAAACGTGATTCATGGTAAAGTCACTTGTAAAGAAGTTGCAGAAAGCTTTGACCTTGAATATGTAGATCCTGAACAAGCTATCGCCATGTTCAACCAACAACAAAATTAAGCAATTTTGTCACGTTTTGTTTACAAAAGCCCACAATAAAGTGGGCTTTTTCATATAGTCGATTTAGATATAAAAAATAACTAATTCTTATATGCACAAATTAAAATATTTCTCGGCGTAACTGATTTAGGGCAAAACTCTGCCAATCTAACACGATAACCACGTTCTTCAAGATAAAGCACTTTGTCTAATGCGAGCCAGATCTCCAAAGGTCGCTGAAAAACCAGTTGCACTAAGCTCATTCTTTCCATATGCCAAAAACGTTTTATTGCCCGCTTTTCAAACTCGGCAAAGTCAATCGCTTGGTTAATCTCGATACCTTTTTCTTTCGCAGCCCAGAGACACAATGCCTCAAAACCATCACTTAACTGTGATTTTCGAATGCTTGGCACGGGTTGATACTCATCAACTCCCAAAATCTCACGTGTCAGTAAATCAAAACCAAGCCTGAATACCATCTCTTGTTGACGATGGCGACGCACACGTTCACCGCCTGTCACCGTCTGTTGCAATGGAATGCGCAGTTCATGCTTAGACAAAATGAGTTCAGACGCTCGCACTGATTGGGATAACGCTTGGTAAGTCTCGCTTTGAATCAAATGATAACAGCAAGGTGAAATCGTCATCGCCTCGATGCCGGCTTCACTTCCATATTCCATCAACCGAACATGAAGGTCACCACAAGCATGCAGTGCGACAGCATGTTGCGTCGGTTTGAATACTGCCTTGGTTTGAGGATCAAACGCGTCACCTTGGATAAAGGTCATTTTCCAATGATGTTCATTCGCGGCTTGTTGGCCGGAGTCGCATAACGCTTGTTGATATTCAAAACTGGTCACTGGTTGATCGGTTTGCGTGGTTAAGATCCGACCTAAGTATCCTTTACCCGAGCACCACTCTAACCATTCCTCACCTTGATGAGATTGAATCGCTGCCTCCCCCATCGCTGTGATCTGTTCTAGCTTGCGCCCTGGGATTCCACTGTCTAACCCTCTTTCTAGCGCTAGGCCATCTAATGCCATCGACTCTAACTGTGTATGCCTAAGTAAGGATGGTAAATCTGGCAAAAACACACTGATTTCAGCCAACGCAAGGTCTGGGTCAGCTTTGAGATTTTCTATTTGAGAGGGAGAAATCGATTCTAACCATTGGCAAAGCTGAGGGTGTGTTTCCTGCCAAGGTAATGATGGTTGAATGCTGCTTTGAAATGGCTCGAATCGCCATAATGGTTGATTCTCAATTAAGCAGTCATTAATAAATTGAAATTGCGTTTGCATAGCTCCCCCTACAATTGGGGATGGATTGTAGGGGGAATCATCACTTGAATGAAGCGTTATCTTACCGGAAGCTCGATGTCTTTAAACATCTCTTCAATTTCAGCATTTGACTTAAGAGAAATCGCCTGTTCTACAACAGGGCGCGTTAAGTGCGGTGCGAAACGCTCCATAAAGTCAAACATGTAAGAACGCAGGAACGTGCCACGGCGGAAACCAATACTTGTTGTACTTGCACCAAACAAATGGCTCGCATCAATAGCAACCAAATCGCGGTCTTGCTCTTCATCGACGGCCATGCTCGCAATCACACCAACACCGATACCCATGCGCACATACGTTTTAATCACATCCGCATCGGTTGCAGTGAACACGACTCGCGGCGTCAAACCTTCACGGTTGAAAGCGGTATCTAACTCAGAGCGACCAGTAAATCCAAACACATAAGTCACCAAAGGATAAGCAGCTAAATCGTGAATAGTAACTAAGTCTTTCTTCGCCAACGGATGATCTTTTGGCACCACAATAGAGCGATTCCAGTGGTAACAAGGCAACATGATAGCATCTTGGTAAAGATGGAGAGCTTCTGTTGCAATCGCAAAGTTGGCTGTACCTTTTGCAATCGCTTCAGACATTTGAGAAGGCGTACCTTGATGCATGTGCAAAGACACTTTCGGGTAACGTGCCGTAAAACCTTTGATGACATCAGGCAATGCATAGCGCGCTTGAGTATGGGTTGTTGAAATATTTAACGTGCCCATTTCAGGGTGAGTATGCTCGCCCGCCACCGCTTTGATGCTCTCAACCCGAGCAAGGATTTCTTGGGAAATACGTACGATCTCTTCACCTGCTGGTGTCACTTGCGTTAAATGTTTACCACTTCGTTCGAAGATCTGGATTCCCAGCTCATCCTCTAGTAAACGAACCTGCTTACTAATACCAGGCTGAGAGGTGTATAAACTCTCCGCCGTCGCAGAAACGTTTAGATTATGGTTCACAACCTCAACAATATACTTCAGCTGCTGCAGTTTCATCGTAATCCCTTACTCATTCACGAGATAATAATGTCATAACTAAATTGACCGCTCTTACGAGCGATATAATGATTAGTTATAACGCGATCACAACGAAATGAACAGTAATTTCTAACATATAGCTGATAACCTTAAGCAAAGAAGCAATATGCACAATGTTGAGCTTATAAAAACATCGATTTTAGTGATGTTGCTTCTATCAGTAACGAAAACGTGGGTGAGGCAAAATAATCAAACAAATAAGGTGCCGAGTAAGATAAGATTCATGTATTCTTGAACGCTAGCCGTAGAAAAGTAAAAGCAGACGCAAAGATATGAATATTGGTTTAATAATCGCTTTGGTAGCCATCCTACTGGTATTAATCCTAGGCTATAACATCATGTTGCAATACAAGGTTAAAGTTGAAACCGCCAAAAGGCAGGAATCGGCACGCTATGTTGCACTTATTGATGGCACTGAAGAACTGATTGGTCACGCACACCATATTCCTTTTAGTAAGGAGCTTCTGCTGTGCCTAAACAATCGTATTCTTGATGCACTAGAAAGCATGCATGAGCTTGACCCGAAAAATAAGCAGCTCACTCAACGCATAGAGAATATGAAGCAGCAAATCGGACAGCTAAAAGAAAACGGTCCGACTGGTGAAAGTACCTCTTTCAAAATGCCAAGCAGCGATAAGCAAGCCATCGTGATGCTTAAGCTGGTTAAGCGCCTGCGTGACACCGTTCGAAACGAGCACAACAAAGGCCGATTAGACACCCAGACTTACGTAACCGAAAATGCGCGTTTGGAAACGATGCAAATTCGCATCAACATCGAAAACGTGATTAAGCGAGCGAACGATTCCATTGCTCGCGGCCAGCCGGGCACTGCGCTACAACTGCTTCGCAAAGGTATCGATGCGCTGAGTACAAAAAGCGATCCGTACTCCATCCAAGCAAAACAAAAGCTTGAAGAGATGCTTGGCGACTTAGACAAAAAACGCCAAGACAAAAGCGATGCAGAAATGCAGCAAATGGCAGACAAAGAGCGTGACAACGACATGGAAGCACTCTTCGGCGAGAAGAAAAAGTGGTAATATCCACACCAGCTTTTCGCCCTATCCGATTAAAGGCTGCGTTTGCAGCCTTTTTTCTATCCAGATTTCCGTTTTACTCATGCTCTGGATGAACCAAATTTGAACGTAACGTACTAAAAATAAAATGATTAATCTCGACGCCTATCAAGATCTTCTTGCTCCTATCAATCAATTTCTGCAATGCAGCACACCCAACGAATGGGTTGAAGAAGCAAAGAAACCAGAAAACTTGCAAACCATTTTATTGGATCACTTACTGTGCGAGCTGAAAGCCGGTCAGTCAGCCATGTTCTTGATCCGCAAATACGCAGTAGATAAAGACAGTTCACATGCCTTACTTGACTGGTTCAAACCATATGAAGATTTCGCTTACCGAAAAATCGGCTCATTAGAGACATTAAAAGGTAAGAGCAATATTTCGAAAGCCATCATGGCAAAATCTGATTCGCCGTATAGCCAAGATCTGATCGATAAAATGGTTCTCTTGATCAAAGAAGAATTACATCACTTCTATCAAGTACTGGAAATCATGGAGAGCCGTGGCGTGGAATACAAAAACATTCCCGCAAGCCGCTACGCAAAAACGCTGATTTCACACATGAAGACTCATGAGCCCGAAACGCTTATCGATAAACTCATTATCGGCGCTTACATCGAAGCTCGCTCATGTGAACGTTTCGCTAAACTTGCGCCGCACATGGATGAAGACATTGCGAAGTTTTATGTTTCCCTACTCCGCTCTGAAGCACGTCATTATCAAGACTACCTTGTACTGGCTGAGCAGATTGCAGGCAAAGATATCAGCGAGCGTATTGCATACTTCGGTCGTATCGAAGCTGAGCTGATTTCAACCCCCGACGAAGACTTCAAGTTCCACAGTGGTATACCTGCTTAGCCGTGCTAAACCGTCACTAAAAAGCCAGATGTGAGTCTGGCTTTTTTGTTTTAAATCTCACCATTTCAACCTACCCCTCCGTCTGTATAAACCGCGCCTGTAACTTCATTTTGTTTACAACTCAGTTAGAACCAAGGTCACAAGTAGCGAACTATTTTCATCGAACCATAAGCTGTCATCCATCTTTAACGCTCGAGTAACATTTATAAATAAGAATGATTGCTCTAACACAAATTATGGATAAACAAGATGAAATTTTCGCAGTGGAGTCTTTTGCTGAGCACTTTAGTAGCATTGCCGAGCTTGGCTGATACGGACGTATACCTCACCAATAACTCAGACCAACCATTAACCATTCAGGTCAAACACGATGGCAGTGATTTGCTGCAATACGGAAAAGAATGGCATCAACACGTAGAAGTATTAGGCCCTTGGGAAACAAAGCCCGTACTGAGTTTTAATCGTTGGGAAGGGGTGAAATCGGGTCAGAACTATCGCTTTGAAACTGTCGTATCTAACCCGCAAGGTGAAAGCATTACACTCCACCAAGTCATGGAAGGACATTGGTACAACTCAACCATTGAATACGGTTTGTCAGCCGCCGACGTGAACTTGGCATTAAAAGACGACCGCACGATTCATCGTTCAAACACCGAGGCGTTTGGCTCTCGCAGCGCAGAGATAGCGTTTAAATCGGATAGCACCGCGCGTTATGACGATTTGTACTACACCGTCACACCAAGAAAAGTGGCTGAAGCCGTCGATAACAACGAGCAAAATCTCAAATTGATGACTTACAACATTTGGGCCTTGCCTGCGATTGCGTCACATATTGGTGAGCGTTACGAGTTAATCCCCGATTACGTAAAAGGTTATGACGTACTGGCATTGCAAGAGGTTTTTGCTAGTGGTCGTGATGCATTTTTACGTGAGCTTGCAAAAGAGTACCCATATCAAACGAAAATGTTGGATAAAGATGGTTTCAACGTTTACGACGGAGGCGTAATCATTGTGAGTCGTTACCCTATCGTCAACGAGGCACAATACGTGTTCCCAGATTGTTCGGGTACCGATTGCTTCGCTGATAAAGGCGTAAACTACGCAGAGATCATCAAAGGTGGTCAGGCCTACCATGTTTTTGCTACACATACCGCATCTTTCGATACTGATACAGCGCGTGAGTATCGTCAGCGTCAATTTCAACAAATGCGCACTATGGCGCAGTCTCTCAACATTCCGAATAACGAAACGGTCGTTTACAGTGGTGACTTTAATGTAAACAAGCTGAAGTTCCCTGGAGATTACCAGCAGATGATCGCAAACCTAAGTGCGATGGAGCCTCAATACTCTGGCTATACAGCGTCTACGTTCGACCCTCGTATCAATAACTTCGCAGGCGAAGCACTATCTGGTGGCGAAAATGTGGAATACCTCGATTACGTCATGGTGAGCAACGAATATGGCGTGAAATCGTTTAACGACAACCGCGTTGATGTTCCACGTTCAACGGCAGAGGGGTTGTGGAAACATTACAACCTGTCGGATCACTTCCCTGTCAGCGCCGTGATCAAGCCATGAAGCTTAGCTTACTAATCACTGTGTCCGCCGTTTTGGCGGGCATAGTTTGGTTTTCAGTCAATGTCGACGAGCGCGATCAATTAACGCAGCTTTCTTCGGAGTTGCAGGATAAATCAATCGCATTGGTTGATAGTGATTCGACGCCACCCCAGCGCCAAAGCAGTACACAAAAGTCCAAGTCAAAATCAGACAACATGCCCACAGAGATTCAAGATCTTGCAGAGCGACTAAACCGCTCTAAAGGTCGAGCATTGAAAGCAGAAATCGAGACGTTTTGGCACACCTGTATGTCCGAGCTCAATTGCGAATCCAAACTTAATGAACTAGCTATAGATTTGTCTGCAGAGCGTTTTAATTTGTTAGCGAACTACCATCAACTCGATGGCCTTTGGCAGCAAAGCGTTGGCAATTTGTTGTTTGATGAGCAGCAACCGCTCGCCTCTCGTGTCGCACGATTAAAATCCGAAGCGAGAAAGATTTGGGGAGAGCTCGCCGAGGTGATTTTCGCCGATGAGTTCGCACTTTACGACTTCAGCTTACAAGCCGAGCAACTTGACGCCGTATCGGCTCAAGATTACGTGAAAGCATTCGAGGATTTAATCACCGAATGGCAGGGGAAAGAAAATGCCTTGGGGTTAGACAGCAACCAAACAAAATATGAACGAGCGGTGGATCTGATCCCTGCAAGCATGAATGGGATCGAGAGACAAACCTTGATTCAAGAGTTGCAGAAAAACTATCTGTCTGAACAAGAAAGCAACCAAATCCTCACTCGTGAACAACAAATAGCAAAACAAAAGCAGCAAGTTCGCAGTTATCAAACCGAGCTAAAACAGCTCGAATCCAGATTGGCAACGCAAAGAGCCACCAGCCACGCGAGTTGGTCTGAATCTGACTGGCAGCATTACTATCAACAAGAAATAGCGAATTTTCGTCGCGAGTTCTTTGCTTCATAAGGTGCGCATACAAAAAAGGCACGTAGCAGGTTAGCTTTCGCGCCTTTTTACTTTGTGTTCCCGAACCTATTTCAGAACAAGTTCAAGCCAAACACACTCTTAACATCGGACAAAACTTGTTCTGTTTTTTCTCGAGAGACTTGACTGCCATGTTTAAGAATCTCGATAAGTTGCGCTTTGTCGTTCAAATACAACGCCCGTTTCTCTCGGATCGGACGCAGCATTTCTTGAAGGCATTCTTCCAATACTTTTTTCGTGGTTCCATCTCCTAGCCCGCCACGGCGATAGTGCGCTTTGAGTTGCTCGACATGCTCTTTGTCAGAGTGAAAAGCATCGAGATAAGTGAACACAATGTTGCCTTTTACTTGACCAGGGTCTTCGATGCGCAAATGGCTTGGGTCGGTGTACATGGATTTTACTGCAGCTGAGATTTCCTTTTCAGTCGCCCCTAAGTTAATGGCATTGCCCATGCTTTTCGACATTTTATTTTTGCCATCAGTACTCGGTAAACGTGGCGCATCACTAAGCAACGGACGGCACTCTTTTAGGATCTCTTGTCCGCCAAGGTGGTTAATCTTTCTCACGATTTCATTCGTTTGCTCAAGCATTGGTAATTGATCATCCCCAACCGGAACAAGTGTAGCGCGAAAACCCGTTATATCAGCGGTTTGAGAAATTGGGTAAGTCAGGAACCCTGCAGGAATTGAACGCTCAAAACCTTTGCTTTGAATTTCATTTTTTACGGTTGGGTTACGCTCTAAGCGAGCAATGGAAACTAAGTTGCTGTAATACATCGTCAATTCTGCGAGGGCTGGCAGTTGAGATTGCAAACAGATAGTGGTTTGAATGGGGTCGATGCCAACTGCAAGGTAATCTGTGACTACGTTTAGAATGTTCGAAGATACCTTTGAAGGATTGTGCGCGTTATCGGTCAGGCCTTGCATATCGGCGACCAGAATGGTTTGGTCATGCTCCGATTGTAATGCCACACGCTGTTGTAACGAACCGACGTAATGACCAAGGTGTAAAGGCCCTGTAGCTCGGTCCCCCGTGAGAATGATTTCGCGTTGTTGATGCGTTTCTTTGATGTTCATGGTTATCTCCTAGTCAAAATAGATCGCTACTGGAGATAAAAAGACAAGACACTCTTCGCTACCTTCCAGCAGCGTAAGAATGTAAGAATTCCGCGCCGCTCTACATAGAGCGCCACCAGAAAAAGTATGATGATGAAGGTGTGAAGAATAAGTTCATGCGTCTTAAGCTAACAGGGACTAAGACAATGCTCAATCCCAATGTGAAGAAAATGCAGTGTGTGAAAATTTGCCCGATTACATCGGCAAGGACATTGCGATAACGAGAACAGCACCAAATACCGAACCAGAAACAAATGCACATAGAACGGTTTTGTTGTGTTTACTTTTCATCGATGGACTCCTATTTATCACCACCAGAACCGCACAAGGAATGAGCGCGGCTCAACTTCATTTCACTTGTCGGCGCTGGAGTTCTGTTTTATCTCCAGTGCGATAAGTCGAATTAGTAAACCAATATATGCAACCTTCGACCAGTCGAGCTTGGTCAAACTGAGATATTAGGCTCATATCGGAATGCAACATACATCCTAATCAACATAAGAATAAAATTTCATCGCTTCCCTATTCCCCGCCCCCTAGTTTGTGGCTTAATAGCGAAACAATAATGACTTTTTTCTTTTTTGCTGCGGATACTTACATGGATTCTGTTTTACATCAGTTGCAATTCTCTTTGTCGATCACCGGCCCCATCTGCTTAATGTTGGTGCTTGGCGTTATCTTTAAACGGTTTGGTCTCATCAACGATAACTTTATTGAAATAGGCTCTAAGCTGGTTTTTAAGGTCACGCTGCCAGCCATGTTGTTTGTCAGTATTGTGGCTTCTGAGCATGATTTTTCTGCCGCCAGTGGTTTCATCAACTACGGCGTAGTCGCGAGCATTCTGTTTTTTATTTTCACCTACATATCCGTTTCTGTTCTGTTTAAGTCTTCTCCCGATCAGGGCGTGTTGATTCAAGGTGGGTTTCGCGCCAACACTGGCATTATCGGCATTGCATACGTTGCGAATGCTTATGGTTCACAGGGTGTCGCATTAGCTGCTCTGTATGTCGCCATCACCACATTTATCTACAACGTTCAAGCGGTGATCTGCCTATCACCCAAAGGCGCTACGTCTGCCTCTCAAGCAGCAAAAATGATGGGAAGAACACTGACGAAGAACCCGCTTATCATCTCCATCGTTTTAGGTATGCTTTTCTACTTGTTGTCGATTCCGGTTCCAAACGTAGTCATTGATGCGGGTAACTATCTGTCGAAAATGACGTTGCCGCTCGCATTGTTATGTACAGGCGGGTCGTTGGATTTTAGTTTGATGAGAAAGGAAAAAGGCCCGTCTTGGTTTGCAAGCAGTTACAAGTTGATTGTTGCCCCAGTGTTGATCACGTTAGGCGCGTATTTTGTTGGTTTTCGAGGTATTGAATTGGGGATTTTATTCTTCATGAACGCCTCACCCGTTGCGGCAGCGAGTTACGTCATGGCCCGCTCAATGGGAGGAAACGCGGTACTGGCAGCCAACATTATTGCTTTGACAACCGTGCTTTCAACCGTCACCTGCACGTTCGGTATTGTGGTTCTAAAATCGTACGGTTTGATCTGAAAAATGATATAAAAAAGCCTCAGAACATAGCTGAGGCTTTACAAAAAGGCTTAGATTTAACGCAGAGAAAACGCTTACGAATGATTGGCTAATGTCATTTTCCTTACCAAACGAAAAAACTCTGCCGACTCATCTTCTGATAAACAAGAGAAGAACTCGCGCTGTAAGTTCCTCATTATTTGATGAACTTTCTTAATCGTTACTTCACCTTCTTTCGTCAAACTGAGCATTTTCAGTCGTTGGTTCGCCTCACTCTTCGAAACGCACACAAAACCACGTTTTTCCAAGTTATCGACCATGCGCTTTGCAACGCTTCGTTCGGTCAGAACGGCATCGGCTAACGCTTGTTGACTCATGGGCTGAAACTCTTCTAACGCTGCCAACGCACTGGCCATCTCTAAGGTCATCTGATTTTGACGACATAACTCTGCCTGCGCTCGGTTGCGATACATCCGTTGCATCACCCCAGAAACAAACATTGGGCTTTGATCCAAAACGGAGATTGGTGAAATTTTTTGCTCTTTCATAGCCGCCTATTTAACTTATGGCTTCATGTTATGCTTTCTGACCTTTTAGTGAGGAATTCGAAACGTAATTGCTCTTCCTAGACTTCATTCAAAATCGGTGGCGTATTAAACCCATCAAGTTGAAAGCATAAACAAAGAGCGCTTACGCGCCCTTTTATTATGTTTATTGTTATTAGTATAACTCAGTTAAGCTTACGAAGTCTTACTCCGACTTTTCCGTTGCTGGAGCGAGTTCTTGAGATCGCTCTTTCTGCGCTTCTTTTTGGGCACGGCGATCAAACAAACGCTCTACCACAACAAAGAACACCGGAACAAAGAAGATGCCAAGCAAGGTCGCACTGATCATGCCGCCAAGCACACCAGTACCTACCGCGTTTTGACCAGCAGAGCCCACACCAGCACTGATTGCCAACGGAACCACACCTAAGCCAAACGCCAAGGACGTCATGATGATTGGACGAAGACGCACACGCACCGCGTGCAGTGTAGCTTCAATCAGACCTGCACCTTTCTCGTAATATTCTTTCGCGAACTCAACGATCAAAATCGCGTTTTTCGTTGCCAAACCCACTGTGGTTAACAAACTCACTTGGAAGAACACGTCGTTGTCCATTCCACGACCCAGTACTGCGAGCACAGCGCCTAATACGCCCAAAGGTACAACCAACACGACCGCAAGCGGTACAGACCAGCTTTCATACAACGCAGCAAGTACGAGGAACACGACCAAAATGGACAACGCATACAACATTGGAGCTTGGTTGCCGGACAAACGCTCTTCATAAGAGATGCCGTTCCAGTTCACCGTAAAGCCTTCTGGTAACTGCTCAACCATCGCTTCAATCTCAGCCATTGCTTCACCCGTACTGACACCTGGAGCCGCGCCACCTTGAATGTTCATCGCGGCTAGGCCATTAAAACGTTGAAGCTGTGGTGAACCATACGTCCATTCACCACTTGCAAACGCCGAAAACGGCACCATTTCACCTTGCGCATTACGTACATACCATGAGTTAAAATCTTCTGGCTGCATACGGAACTCTGCGTCACTTTGCACCATCACTTTTTTAACGCGACCACGGTCAATGTAGTCGTTGATATACGCTCCACCCCAAGCGGCGGATAGGATTTGGTTCACGTCGTTGATGCTGACATCCAGCGCGCGCAATTTAACGTGATCTACATGCACTTGGTACATTGGCGCATCAGATTGGCCATTCGGACGAACACCAACTAGTTTTGGATTCTGCGCTGCCATTCCCAGTAATTGCCCTTGTGCAGCAACTAATGCTTCGTGACCAAGGCTCAGGGAGTCTTGTAGATAGAAATCAAAACCCGTTGCGTTACCCAACTCTTGGATGGCAGGAGGTGCAAACGCAAATACCATGGCTTCTTTGATGGTTGAGAAGTAACCCATAGCACGGCCTGTCAAAGATGCAGCATCCGAACCCGGCGCTTCGCGCTCAGACCAATCTTTCAAGCCAATAAACGCCATACCCATGTTTTGACCTTGACCAGCAAAGCTAAAACCAGCCACGGTAAACACGGATCTCACGTTGTCTTTTTCTTCTTCCAAGAAATAGCTACGCACTTTATCGAGTGTTTTTTCTGTCTGCTCTTGAGTCGAGTTCGGCGGCAAGATTGCCATCGAGAACACCGTACCTTGGTCTTCATCTGGTAGGAAAGACGTCGGCAGATTCATAAATAACCAACCCGCACCAGCGCTCATTGCCACAAACACCAACAACATGCGCCCAGTGCGTTTTAGCAACTTGGCTACACCAGCCTCATAACCTGCGGTCATCGAATCAAATTTACGGTTAAACCAACCGAAGAAGCCTTTTTTATCCGTAAATTCAGCGTCACCTTTTTTCAGTAACGTAGCACACAGCGCAGGTGTCAGGATGATCGCGACCATCACTGACAACGTCATCGCAGCAACGATGGTGATCGAGAACTGACGGTAAATCACCCCGGTCGAACCTGACATAAATGCCATAGGGACGAATACTGCCGATAAGGTCAAACCAACACCAATCAACGCGCCAGTGATCTGCCCCATCGATTTCTTAGTTGCTTCTTTTGGATCGAGCCCGTCTTCGTGCATCACACGCTCAACGTTTTCTACCACAACGATGGCGTCATCCACCAGCAAACCAATCGCCAGAACCATCGCAAACATCGTCAGGGTATTCACGCTGAAACCTGTCGCGTAAAGAATGGCAAACGTACCCAAGAGTACAACCGGAACAGCAATCGTCGGGATGATCGTTGCACGGAAGTTCTGTAAGAACAGGTACATAATCAAAAACACCAATACAATCGCTTCCAGTAGCGTTTTCACTACTTCTTGAATCGATGCTTCTACAAACGGTGTTGTCTCAAATGGATAAGCGACTTTCAGACCATCTGGGAAGTTTTCACTCAACTCTGCTAAACGCTCTTTGACTGCAGCCGCCGTTTCCAGCGCGTTCGCACCTGTACCAAGTGAAATACCTAAACCAGACGCCGGCAAACCGTTGTACTGACCTTGAATATCGTAACTTTCTGCTCCACGCTCAATACGAGCAACGTCTCTTAGATAAACGTTTGCACCGCTCGCATCTGATTTCAAGATGATGTTTTGGAACTCAGCCACACTGCTTAAACGACTCGCAGAAGAAATCGTCGCGTTAAGCAGTTGACCTTTCTGCGCAGGTGCTGCCCCCAATTGACCAGATGACACTTGCGCATTCTGCTCACTGATCGCATTTGCAACGTCAATTGCCGTCAGGTTGAACTGAGTCAGCTTAAACGGGTCAAGCCACACACGCATCGCATATTGAGAACCAAAAGCCTGTACTTGACCCACACCCGTCACACGGCTGATTGGGTCTTGAATGTTGGTTACAACAAAGTCGGCAATGTCGTTTTGTGTAAAATCTGGATCGTCAGAATAAACCGCCACCACCATCAAAAATGAGGTGTTAGATTTGTTCACCACAATACCTTGGCTTTGCACTTCCATAGGAAGCGAAGTCAACGCCAATTGCAGTTTGTTCTGCACTTGAACCTGCGCGATATCAGGATCGGCTTCACTATCAAAAGTCAGTGTAATGGTCGCATTGCCGAAAGCGTCACTGCTCGAAGACAAGTAACGTAGGTAATCCAGGCCTGTCATGTTTTGCTCGATAACCTGCGTGACAGAGTCCTCTACCGTTTTAGCAGAAGCACCAGGATAGCGCGCGCTGATGGTGATCGTGGTCGGCGAAATGGTTGGATATTGCGACACTGGCAAGTTGAACAAGGACATGATCCCTGCAAGCATGGTCAGAATCGCCAGTACCCAAGCAAAAACCGGACGATCAATAAAAAATCGAGCCATGATTATCCCTGATCTCCCGTTTGGATGGTGACTGGGCTACCCGGACGCACCTTTTGCAAACCCGCCGTAATGACTTGGTCACCGACTTTTAATCCATCAATGATTCGCCATTGGTTGTCTATAACTTCCGCCGTGATGACTGGCGTAATCGCAACGGTATTATCAGCACTCACCGTCATCACCGAAGCTTTGCCTGTTGCATCGCGAGTCACGGTGTTTTGTGGGATCAAAATCGCGCTAGGGTCAACACCAGTAATCACGGTCGCACGTACGAACATACCCGGAAGAAGTAAACCATCAGGATTTGGGAATTCCGCACGCAAAGTCACGCTTCCCGTACTT
Organism: Vibrio sp. YQ_11; assembly: GCF_043103065.1. Classification (NCBI taxonomy): domain Bacteria; kingdom Pseudomonadati; phylum Pseudomonadota; class Gammaproteobacteria; order Vibrionales; family Vibrionaceae; genus Vibrio; species Vibrio sp. YQ_11. The sequence goes on from NZ_JBICJM010000019.1 coordinate 22,264, forward strand.
TCATCCACGTTAACTTCCGTGAACTTCATTATGCCTTTGTGCTCGTATGTCGAGCCATCTTCAAGCGTCAATGCGACTTGCGCAGATTGATCTTCTTGCATGTGGCCTTGAGAAAGCGCCGCTTTTAGTCGCAGCAATTGAGCAGAAGACTGAACGATATCCACGTTGATCGGATCAAGTTGTTGAATCGTCGTTAGCTTGTCGGCTTGGTTTGCCGTAACCAACGCTCCCGCAGTCACATTTGACTTGCTGATCACGCCACTGATCGGCGCTTTCACACGGGTATAAGTCAAATTGATCTTTGCAGTATTGATCTTCGCTTTGGCTACGAGCACTTGCGCTTTAGCTTCTTTGTAAGCCGCTTCTGCTTCATCCAGATCTTGTTGACTGATCGATTTCTTGGTAATCAATGCGCGGTAACGTTTAACGGTTGCAAACGTCGATTCTTCAGAAGCTTGCGCACGAATCAGCTCCGCTTCTGCACTAAGCAAATCCGCTTGAAATGAAGAGTCATCAATTTGATACAACGACTGACCTTTTTCCACAACGCCACCTTCAACAAAGTTACGTTCTGAAATAATACCCGTTACCTGTGGGCGGACTTCCGCCTCTTTAAATGCACGGCTGCGGCCCGGCAACTCAACCGTCAAAGCTTGTCGAACAGGTTCAACCGTCAACACATTCACTTCGGTTGCGGGAGCGGCGCCACCACCTTGCTCAGTTCCTTCTTGGCTTGGTTGACATCCCGCCATAAACAGGCTCGATGCAATCAGCAGCGATAGCGTAGTTCTACGTCTCATGAAACATCTCTCTTATTTTGCAAGCCCTACAAATATCCAATTCAATGCGTTCTGAATGGCTCGATTATGATTAGTGGATATGCATTTATCCCAAACAAATTAGTTAGAATGATAATTGCCCAGTGTTGTACATACAACAAAATTTACGTTTCAATACGCTTGTCGAATGCGTTTGTTGTAAAGGTGCAATAGAACTCTCAGATTTGAAGATATTGTGTTGGAAATCACACTTTTCTGTGTACAAGTTGGCGGGTCAAAAAGTGAGTAATTTGATGATAAAAACGGCGAGTGTTTGTACAGAATTTGGGGTTCAAGTCCAGATTTAATTGATTAAATCCAATTGGCGAAAAGCTACGTTAAACATCAG
>NZ_JBICJM010000001.1:0-3079 GCF_043103065.1 Vibrio sp. YQ_11
AAAGACTTGATAAAGGGCTTAGGACTCCGCCTGCACCTCTCTCAATCACGTGGGTATATATTTGGGTGGTCTTTACATCGGTGTGACCAAGCTGCTCTTGTACTGTTCTAATATCGGCACCAGATTCCAATAAATGCGTTGCAAAGCTATGTCTTAACGTGTGACAGGTGACCGTTTTTTCTATGTTTGCATCGAGCGCGGAGCGCTTTACCGCTCTTTGAATTGCGCTTTCATTTATATGATGTCTTCGCAGTTGTCCTGTCTCTTTGTCGACACTTAACTTGTTAGACGGAAACAAAAAGTGCCAATTGAAATCTAATTCTGCATTCGGATATTTACGGCGCAAACCTTCAGAGATGTAAACACCTGCGTATCCGGGTACATGCCGGTCCTTGAAGTAGTAGTTTCTTGCTAAGTTCATCTGCGATTTTAGCGGCTCATGGAGCTCTTTCGCCAATGTGACCGTACGGTTTTTTCCACCTTTCCCTTGCCAGACTCTCACTGCACCATAGTCATAATCTATGTCTTGGATTCTTAGTCTAAGGCACTCCATAATTCGAAGCCCAGAGCCGTATAGGAGCTGGATGTGAAGCTTATATCTCGGATCGATATGTTGCACAAACCTGCGGACTTCATCGCGAGTCAAAACAACAGGGAGCTTCTTTTCCGTCAGTGATTTTTGGAACCTCATATCCAGTGAAAGCGGGGTTTTAAAAAAGTCTCGATATAAAAACGAAATAGCATTCAGCGCCAATGCTTGAGTTTTGACTGCAACTTTTTCATCGATAGCGAGGTGGCTGAGAAATCGAATAACGTCGTCTTCAGATAACTTCGTTGGATGAGCAAACTGGTGGAATACAATAAAGCGCTTTATCCAGAATAGGTAACTCTCGATAGTTTTGTTGGCATAATGGCGAGTAAGCATATGCTCTTTTACACTTAGCAGAAATTGACTTTTCATAATATCATAATGCTGTTTATTTATACAGGTGTTGTAATTTATCAATACTGGCCTAGTTATCATGCTTTTTGCCGTCTAATTGCGTGTTCAAACACACATATTCATACTACTTTTCTATTTGTTTCATGAAGGTAAGTGCTAGGATTTGTTTTTCTTTTGTCAGGAAAGAATGCGGTAGCGTGCGAGAAAAGCCGCTATTTGCAGTATAGAAAGCGTTAGCCCTCAGGAGTAAATAGTGATATTTCGAATAGTAAATGTATTAGTATTATTTGGATGTGTGTATTGGTTTGCTACTGACGCTAGCCCTGAGCCTGTAATCGCATTTCTTGCTAGCATCGGCACATATTTCCGAGATGCTGTTCATGGAGTAATTGGCTCTCGCTTTATTTCTTTATCATCTCGTAATCCTTTGATTCGAACTTTTACAAATCAGAAATACTCTTTCATCTCTGATACTTACATCTCACCAGCAATCATTGAAGATTTAAACGGCTGGTTATCAGATACAGGAGATCAGGTTGTAGCAGTTAACATCGCGGATTCAAATGGGAGTAATCGCTATTTTGGTGATATCACCGTTGAGAGTGTTGCTGATGGTTATCCTATTGTGCGATTTCAAGATAATGAAAAAACGATTGTGTACCAGTATGTTGGTTGCTCATTTAGTGGGGTTCATATTTTAAGGTTAACCTCAAATTATGGTGGCTCTGGGTCATTTAACTACCTTATGCTTCTTACTTTAACCACGGACTCTAGTGTTAATTTTGAAAGGGAAACGAAAGCCACCTCAAAAGATCGATTGGTAGTTAAAAAAGTTGGCTCAATCTCTTTAGGCGACCGATATAATGGTCATATTTCATATAAATGGGGTTTTCTTCATATATCTCCATCTGACAGTATGCAGTGCTTAAAAGATAAAAAAGAAAAGGTGTTTGTCTTGTAGTTGAGGGCTAACAAGCAATTTAAGAGGGATTCACAACGCTTGGCACTTTTGCTTCTACTTCAAATTTAGTGTTTATGGCACAATGCGTTAGGTTGGGTGGAGGCGTTGTTCACCCCTTAATTGGGCGTTAGCACTCTTAGGAGAACAAATGAAATCAGGCGAAAAATGTCCAATATGTTCATCTTTCAGGGAATTGCCACATCATTTATATGAGTTGTCAGAATTTTGTCGATTTTTAAACAACCACAATGAGTATAAAAGGCGTGGTGAAAGTCGAATAGTAGAAACCAAGGTTATCAGTGATTGGTTGAAGTTAGCCGCAGAACTTGAAGTGGTGGAAATAAACTCATGGAGGTTTGGTGATGATACGGCTGCTATATATTGCCGACCTATAGCGGACGAGTATGAATCAAATTCTAAGCATTTTACAGCATATTCTACAGCTTTGACCCGGTTCATTTTTGTATCGAATGCACTAGAAGAAGCTTATCGTTTTGTTGATAGTCATTACTTAATGTTTCCTTCGGTTGTCAAACTAGACGAACGAAAAAAACTTAGGGATGCGAGTTTGAGAGCTGCGTTTTTAGTAGATCAACTCAAAGAAACAGCGTTACCATTAAATTTTAAGCATGCGATTTCGAACCTCAGGGTTACATTCGAATACTATCATTCCATATTTCAAACATCCCTATCTGGTATGAAGGGTGTCGAAACTACTGACAATAGCTATGGTTTACACTTGGTTCGTAATCTGCGAAATCACGTGGCTCATGGAGTTTTCCCTATTTTAGATAATCCAGAATACTGGGGTAGTAGTGAAATAAGTCGAACTAAGCTCATTGCTTTACTATTCCATGCTTGCCGAGTTGCTGCATTGTACATACAAGCGCTATTACATAAGTATAACGATGGGTTTCAGCTTGATGATTATGATCATATCGCTTCAATGGATTGGGATGATTGCTATGAAGAACATTTTATTAAAAACTGTACAGTTGATTTGTCTTTGAGTCTCCATTCTAAATGCGACTTTAGTTTTGAGAACCCATATGGCTACAAGTGCTAACAATCTGTTTAAGAGTGATTCGCAACGCATGGCATTTTTACTATGCATTGGTTTTTTGTGTTTAAGGTGGTATGCGTGAGCTTCGGTATTGCGTTGCTCACACCTTAAC
>NZ_JBICJM010000020.1:0-671 GCF_043103065.1 Vibrio sp. YQ_11
CTAGGCTGGGGGTTCAGTAAAGCTTACAGCTATAAGTCAGTTATATAACCCCTTTCAATTTGATAAAAACGTCTTGTGGTCTGGCAACTGCAAGAGTTAATTAAGAATTGAAAGGGGGTCCTAATGGGGGACGAAAAGAGCTTAGCGCATACGCGATGGAACTGTAAATATCATGTGGTTTTTGCACCTAAGTACCGAAGACAGGTGTTCTATGGTGAGAAACGAAGGGCAGTAGGCGAGATACTTAGAAAACTATGTGAATGGAAAAACGTGAATATTATTGAAGCAGAATGCTGCGCAGATCATATTCATATGCTTTTAGAGATACCACCTAAGATAAGTGTTTCATCCTTTATGGGGTATTTGAAAGGAAAAAGTAGCCTGATGCTCTATGAGCGATTTGGAGATTTGAAGTTTAAGTACAGGAATCGAGAATTTTGGTGTCGAGGGTATTATGTCGATACGGTAGGAAAAAATACCGGCAAGATACAAAGTTACATAAAGCATCAACTAGAGCAGGATAAAATGGGAGAGCAATTGTCGATCCCGTATTCAGGTAGCCCGTTTACGGGCCGCTGGAAATAGTCATATGCAAATGTCAGATCACTATGCGCCTGCTAGGGCGCTGCCAGTAAGAGAGCCTTATAGGCGCATATGAAAAACCACCGGCT
>NZ_JBICJM010000021.1:0-71512 GCF_043103065.1 Vibrio sp. YQ_11
CTCTTTGGTGCGGCGACTTTTAGGTTAACTGGTCGAACTTTTTTGCAGAAACTCTGCTCGTTGAGTTTGTTGGTACAAAAGCCGATTTACTTGCTGAAATAACGTTTTCTCTGGTGTAGTAAGTTCCACGTGGTTTCATTGAGTAGCCGCTTTGAGACTAAGTCTGACTTAAGTGCATCAAAGCACATAAAGCTTATTGTTTTCAAAATTTGAAATAACGTAAAATCAACTCCTTGGGTTTGCAAACTAACAAACTGCTCAAGAGGGATTCGCAACGCGTGGCATTTTCACTATGCGTTGAATTTAGTGATTAAGGTGGTATGCGGTGGCTTCGGTATTGCGTTGCTCACCCCTTAACAGGGCGTTAAATGTATTGGAGGCATTTACGAGTGAATGAACTGTCAGAGAAAATTATCGATCGAACGGAAGAAATGTTCCTAGATACGATCAATATGGACATAGAAATAGTTAAAGACCGACTTTCCTATATTACTTGGCTTACGGCTATTTCAACTGCTGCTGTGACATTTTCTATTTCCGAACTTTCATCCTCGAACGATCTGGATATTCCCAAAATAGGGAGCTTTGAACTACATGTTGTTTGTTTGCTATTTATGTTTCTTTCAATCGTGTAGGGAGTTATAGCTAAGTATCAGGGACACCAAACGCTTTATTGCAATCGTATGCTTATAGCAATGGCTAAAATGCAACGTTACCCATTTTATCGAAAAGTCATGGAGGAAGATCCCGTGACATTTAGTCGGAAATTTCATAATTGTGAATACTTGGGTGATGAACGACAGAAACAGTTCAAAAGTTTCCAACGAATGACACAACGGTGGTATTCAGAGGCTAAATTATTGTATGTACAAGCCGCCTCATTAGTAATAGGTTATGCAGGCGTGACATTTGTTTTGCTAGAACTGTGGAAATACATTTAACAAAGCGTTTAAGGCGGACTCCCAACGCTTGGCATTTTGGGTTTGCTTCAGTTTTAGTGTTTACGGCACAATACTTTAAGTGTGGTGGTCTGCGTTGCTCACCACTTAACGCGGCGTTATGGCGCAGGGCAAAAATCAGCTAAGGTAAGAGAGTAAAAGTAGCTTTGAACTGGCTGAAAAGTCTTTTGGAATCGGAGAATATCGAGTACCAGATTGTCGGTGGATTAGCGGCAACGATTCATGGTGGTAGCCGTGAAATTGCAGATATTGACCTCTATATCCAAAATTCAGATGCAAACAAAATACTAGCTCGCGTTGCCCCGTATGTTTCCAAACCACTTACTCACTACTCGGAATATGGTTGGGATTTAGAGTATTTTCAGCTAATTTATCGAAATCAAAAAATTGAAATAGGCTTAGCTCAAAATACCAAAATTCAATCATCGCTGGACGGCTCGTGGCATCAGTTGGAAATCGACTTTTCAAAGTCAGTTGTTAAAAGCTATCAAGGCATCGAACTACAAGTTATCCCAGCTCATCAACTGGTAGAGTACAAGCGTATATTGGGTAGGGAAGTAGACCTAATTGACATTCAGCAGCTAGCTTCAAGTACAGCGCCATAACAAAGCGTTTAAGACAGATTCGCAACGCTCGGCACTTTCGGTTTGAATCTGCTTTAGTGTTTACGGCACAATGGTTAGGCTTAGTGGTGGCGTTGCTCACTACTTAACGCGGCGTTAACTTACTGCATATAAAACAAAGTCTTAAAGTTAGCTTGAAATCTGGTCTTTAGATTATTCAACATACTTGTTTAAGTCGCTTGTGAACGTCTCAAAAATTGCCAAAGCTATTCTGGGTTCTGGGTTCTGGGTTCTGGGTTCTGGGTTCTGGGTTCTGGGTTTTTAGTTGGCGCTATTGGCAATGGTGAACGGCGAAAATAGCAATTCCAATCCAAGCATCGGTGGGTGAATTTCCGTGAGACTCTCAGGATGACATTAATGGTTCAAATTCAAGCCAGTTCAAAGTTCGGCGTGGTTCCAAGGAAAGTTTCACTTTTCAGTTATAGAATCACTTAGTAAACAGGCTAAAGTATTGAAAGTAATAAGTTAACAAGGCGTTCAAGAGGGACAGTCAACGCGTGGCGAATTTGGTTCAAATCTTGGCATTTGTGTTTACGGTGGTAAATTGAAGTTTGGTGGTAGCGCGTTGCTGCCCCTTAACGCGGCGTTATGTGTGTCGGGTCAATTTGGATTTAGGAGTACAGTTTGGCTAAAAAGTATTATGTGGTTTGGAAAGGTCGAGAGACTGGCATTTTCACAACGTGGGCGAAGTGTAAATCATTAGTTGACGGCTTTGCGGGAGCAAGATTTAAATCGTTTGCAACTTTAGAGGAAGCGGAATCTGCGTTTGGTAAAAAAGCAAAATCAACAGCACCAAAGGCTCAAACTAAGATCGTTAAAAAATCTAGCAAGTTGAAATCAGTTCCTCTATCTCAAGAACAAATAGACGCAATGCCGTTTGAAGTGAAAATCTACACCGATGGTGCTTGTGAACCTAACCCTGGAGAGGCGGGGACGGGGCTTGCGGTATATGAGAATAACAAGCTAACTGAACTCTGGTATGGTTTGTACCAATCATTCGGTACTAACAATACTGCCGAGCTTCATGGACTCAATCAGGCACTATTACTTGCTAAGGAAAAGCTAGCAACAGGAAGTTCAGTTGGTATCTTTTGCGATTCAAAATACTCTATCGACTGTATTACAAAGTGGGCTAGTGGTTGGGAGAAAAAAGGTTGGACTAAGTCAGGCGGTGAAATTAAAAATTTGGACATAATTAAACCAGCTTATTCTCTCTACCAAGATATATCATCTCAAGTTACGATTCACCATGTGAACGGGCATGTTGGTATTGAGGGTAATGAGTTAGCTGATAGGATGTCCATCATAGCTATTGAGTCTCAAGACGAGGGTCTTTCTTTGTATAGAGAAACTCATAATATTCCTGAAATTTTAGCGTTGCGTACTGGTTGATAGACACACATAACAAAGCATTTAAGAGTGATTCGCAACGCTTGGCAGTTTCGCTTCGCTCAAGTATAGCCAACGTCGCTCACACCTTAATGCGGCGTTAGCTTTCTACAGAACTCAAAAGAGGTATTCAATGGATTTGAATAGATATGAATTGGTCATCTTTGATGCTGACGATACACTACGGGAGTGCACTGTTGAAGGTCAGTTTTATCCGCTTGCACAAGGGGAGTGGGTGTTAAAAGGTGATGTTTGTGATGTCCTCAGCAAATACGATTGGACATCCAAAAAATTTGGTATCGCGACAAATCAACCGGGTATATCTAGGGGGAGTTTACAGAGGAAGTAAGTCTTCAACTCCTTAATGATACGGTCATAGGCGTTTTTGGTTTTCTTCCGGATAGAGAAGCTATTCAGTTTGCCCGCATGCCATTGATGGTGAATGTGACTGTAGAAAGCCAGCAGGCGGAATGTTAAAGCGCATAATAGCGCATTTTGGTGTCGAGCCAGCATCGACGGTTTTCGTAGGTGATCGCCTTAAAGATAAAATTGCAGCGGAAAGCGCAAGTTGTGGTTTTATCTGGGTCCACGATCTTGTAAACGGAAGCTCCAAAAGCTAACAAACTGTTCAAGAGGGATTCGCAACGCGTGGCATTTTTACTATGCGTTGGTTTTAGTGATTAAGGTGGAATGCAGCGACATCGGTATTGCGTTGCTCACCCCTTAACAGGGCGTTAGCCCTATCAGAGGAAAACAATGAAATCTGCAGTATTAGTTATTGATGTTCAGTCGATTCTGTTCGACCCGGAACCTCAACCATTTGAATCACAAATCGTACTCACCAAAATTAATGAGGTTACGAAATTAGCGCGTGCTAAGTCTGTCCCAGTTATCTTTGTCCAGCACGAGCAACCTAAATCTGTTATTGAATACGAAAGCGTTGGTTGGGCATTACAGTCGAGCTTAATTACACGAACTGGTGACCATTTCGTTCGCAAAACAACACCAGACTCTTTCTTGAACACTAATCTTCAAAGTGTTTTGAATGAACTCGATGTAGATAGCTTAATTGTGTGTGGCTACGCCTCAGAGTTTTGCGTTGATACCACCATTCGCAGAGCAGCAGGTTTAGGCTATCCCGTAACGTTGGTATCTGATGCTTACACAACTCATGATAAGGAGCACGCCAGTGGGGCTCAAATTCGAGAGCACCACAATGCCACGTTACCTAATATTTCTAGTTTCGGTGTTAAAATCGAAGCGGTAGAGGCGTGCAAGCTTTGGGCATAGGGCTAACAAGCAATTTAAGAGTGATTCAGCACGCTTGGCATTTTTAGTTTGGGTTAAGTTTGGTGATTACGGTGGTTAAATTGAGTGTCGTGGTTGCGTGCTTCACACCTTAATTGGGCGTTAAGTGTAATGAGGGAGTTATGAGAAAAATCTTATTTCTATTATTGGTAGTTTCGACATCCGTATTTGCGGAATCAAGCCCAAGAGAGCTGTCGTTGAAACTGTATGATCTGATGGCAGTAGATGCTTCGGTAAAGCAGATGTCTGATTCAATGCGAAATATGCTAGAGAAGCAGGTCGAAGCAAACAAGAACATCCCTGATAGTAAAAAAGGTGATGCTCAAAAAATATTTAATGACATCATTAATCTTCAAATGAGCATTTATTCTGACCCATCAATAAAAGATCATATTGCTAGTGCTTACCAAGAAATGTATTCAGATGAAGAACTAAAAGGGTTAGTCGAATTTTTTGAATCACCTGCTGGGCAAGCTTTTGCAACCAAAGGAAGCCAGATATCACATTATTTGCAGAGCTTTATCCTTTCTAAGTTACAAGAAATTCAACCTAGTTTGAAAGCTAAGGAGCAGGAACTGCATAAGTTACTTGCGGATTAAAAATTACACTTAACAAAGCATTTAAGAGTGATTCCCAACGCTTGGCATTTTTCATTCCATCGTTGGGTTTTGTATTTACGGTGGTATGGTTAGGTTTCGTGGTGGCGTTGCTCACACCTTAATGCGGCGTTAGGCGACGGGCAGAAACTCATCTTCTTAGTTCTCTTTGAGTATTCGTTTTTCTAAGTTGGCAACTCAGTATTGTCGGCTCAAATTCTTGAATCTCTCCAGCCGTAAAACATGCCAATATTCGTTGGTTGCCTCATTGGTTTTCACAGTCGCTTGGTTGTGAGTTTAACTGGCTCAAAGTGTGGAAAGGGCAAGTTAATCGTAGCTTTCGTTTTTGCTATTAGCTCGTAGCTGTTAGTTTATCAGGTTCAAAAACTACTTAGTCGCTGCAAATTCGCATTTCGTGGTCGTTGGAATTTTGGCTGAAACATAGTGAGTTTGTGGTTCTTGAATCACAAAAAGTCAGTGGGTGTTTGGTTGCTTATTTGGTTTCGGGTAATCTGCTTTCAAAACAACTTAAACACAGGTGGAAAACTTCGCCTAACAAGGCGTTTAAGGCGGATTCACAACGCTTGGTATTTTCGGTTTGATTCAGCTTTAGTGTTTACGGCACAATGATTTAGGTTAGGTGGTAGCGTTGCTCACCACTTAACGCGGCGTTATGGTGCAGGGCATCTGCCTCACCTCATGACTGGTTGATTTTTTATTAGGTGACTACTGGAGTCGAATTTTGATAAATATAAATGAAATTGAGTTTATTCGAATGCATTTGATTGAGAAGGGAGTGCCTAATAATTTGGTGGGGCCTTCTCCATTTATTTGGTCGAAGTATATAAACCCCTTAGGCAAACCGTTCATTTTCCAGTCCGTAGATAAAGTCGTACTTTATAGTTTAAAGTGTGCAATTCTTTATGGTTGCGTTTCGTGGCTAGTTAAACGCGAACTGTCGCAAGGGCTATTAGTATCCTCGCTTATTTTTGCTGTAATCATGGGATTGATAATCTGGAATCAAATTGTGTGTTCACGGAAAAAATTGCAAGTAGAAAGTTGGAAACAATGGTGTATGGACAATTACAACTTAACACCATAACAAAGCGTTTAAGACGGATTCACAACGCTTGGCATTTTCGGTTTAAAATAAGTTTTGTGTTTACAGCACAATGGTTTAGGTTAGGTGGCTGCGTTGTTCACCACTTAACGCGGCGTTATGTGTCGGGTGAGTTTTTGAGGTTAATTCTACGATTTCATTGAGAATTCGTTCTGTATTTTCGGCAGGTTGGCTTGGTCGAACTGGATTCTTGAACAACCTAAGATTGATCGTTTTTAAGGTTCTTGGGTTGCCTCAATTGAGTTTTGGATCTGGTTTGTGTTGAGTTTCGTTGGTTTCAAATCGCTTTAATTGAAATGTCTTTTTGACTGATTTGCTTGCTGATATTCAGCTCTGAAAGTCTGGTGAAACAAAAGGTTTGGTTGTGGGTGAAAGGGCGCTTTCTTTGTCGTTGATTCTGTAAGTGGCTCTCTTTGGCTAAGATCGCTGTGAAATTTAGGTTTTGGTAAGCATCATTTTTGTACGTAACTTGTTAAAATCTCTTCATTTCTACGGTGGTTTACTTTGAATTCACGGTAAAATTCACATAACAAACAATTCAAGTGGATTCTCAACGCGTGGCAGTTTTACTATGCGTCAGGTAAAGTGTTTTACGGTGCAATGCAGCGGCTTGGTCAGTGCGTTGTTCACCACTTAATTGGGCGTTATGTGTTGGATGAGTTTTTGAGGTTAATTCTACGATTTTATTGAGAATGCGTTCCGTTTTTTCGGCAAGTTGGCTTGCTCGAAATGGATTCTTGAACAACCTGAGATTTATCGTTTTCAAGGTTCTTGGGTTGCCTCAATTAAGTTTTGGATCTGGTTTGTGTTGAGTTCTGTAGGTTTCAAATCGCTTTAATTGAAATGCTTTTTTGACTGATTTACTTGCTGATATTTAGCTCTGAAAGTTTGGTGAAGCAAAAGGTTTTGTTGTGGCTGAAAGGGCGCTTTCTTTGTTTTTGATTCTGTAAGTGGCTTTCTTCGGCTAAGATCGCTGTGAAATTTAGGTTTTGGTAAGCGTCATTTTTGTACGTAACTTATTCAAATCTCTTCATTTCTACGGTGGTTTACTTTGAATTCACGGTAAAATTCACATAACAAGCAATTCAAGTGGATTCTCAACGCGTGGCAGTTTTACTATGCGTTAGGTAAAGTGTTTTACGGTGCAATGCAGCGGCTTGGTCAGTGCGTTGTTCACCACTTAATTGGGCGTTATGCGCCAAAAATGTAGTTAAAGCAATACTATTTAAATGAGGATTTATGAATTGAAAAGAATGGTAGAAATAACACAAGATAGTGCTGGAGTTATCGAATACGGTAGTAGTGAGTTCGATGGCTTTTTCACTGGCGGCATACAAACATGTCTAATTGCTGTATATGAATGTGATAATGCTTGTATTTTAGTCCATGACTCAGGGCAGTTGAAAATTGGCGATATTACTAAGCTAATAAAGAAATATGGTGAGCTTAAAAGAGTTACAGTAGCTTTTGGGCCAGAACTCAATAGGCAACACCATCAAGTTAGGTTAGATAAAATATTTTCCAATTTAAACTACTCTGATAAAAATGTCGAAGTATTGGAACGTGATAAAAGTAATTTTGCATTCCTATTCTCAATTGATGGCTCAGCATCTACTATCGAAAATGTGAGACCAGAATCAGTTCAACCTATCCCCAATAAAGACAAAAGAATGTCAATGATTGAGCTAAATAATTTTTTCTTGGAACCTAATTCACAAAAGTTAGGTCTTGAGATTCAATTTTCAAAGGGCAAATATAATCCACCTCGTGGCTTAGACCTATCGTTGAAAGAAATGTTAAAAATAGTCAAAAGTCAGCCTGATTTTTTCTTTGCCAATTTGGGTTTCTTAGAAAAAGCACATAAATCCGAGATTATTTCGCTCCCTAAAGAACTCTTAGAAGTAGCGAAAAAGTTTAATGTTGAAAAATTTATGTATCGCCATTTGCTACCAGAAGAAATTTGTCAGCAAAATGTTGAGTTTAGAAAGTTTGTAAATTAGCCACGCATAACAATCTGTTTAAGAGTGATTCGCAACGCTTGGCATTTTTGCTATGCGTTGCGTTTTGTGTTTAAGGTGGTTTGCGGGAGCTTCGGTATTGTGTTGCTCACACCTTAACAGGGCGTTATGTGCTTTTGAGGAAAGTTGACATGGAAGTAGTAGAAGCGAGTCCAGATTTAGCTCCGATATTAGTGACTTACGCGAAAGAATGTTTGGAGTCGGGTATCCTTAAATATTCCAGCGTTGAGCAAGATCCTGAAGCTTATTTATTAGGTTTGGTTGAACGCTCTAAGGCAACTTCTGAGTTACCAAACGGGTATTTACCCAGCACAACTTATTATTGCGTATCTGACTTTGAAATCTTAGGTGCTATTCGAATTCGTAAAGGTACTAATGCCAACGTAGAAAATGTCATTGGGCATGTTGGCTACGAAACTAGGCCGTCAGCTCGTGGTAAAGGTGTAGCCTCATTTCTCCTCGCTTGGGTGCGAGACCATGTTGTCACTGACTCAGTTATTGTTACTTGTTCAATTGACAATCCAGCGTCCCAAAAGGTTATCGAAAACTGTGGCGGTGAGTATCTTGGCAACTACACAAGTGAAAACGAGGGCACTGTAAGGCGCTACCGTTTAGCGCGCACATAACAAAGCGTTCAAGAGGGATTCTCAACGCTTGGCAGTGTTGGTTCAAAGTTTGGCTTTTGTGATTATGGCACAATGGTTTAGGTCAGGCGGTGGCGTTGTTCACCCCTTAACGCGGCGTTATGGCTCACAAGGTCCGCAATCTTAGAAATAAAGGTTGTTCACATCAAATTTACGGTATCATGCACAATTGACTAAACTGTAGTTACTTATGCTTATACCAACTAATACACCTTCTTCCTCAAATGTATCTTGCTCAAACTGCCAAGCTTGCTGCTGCCGCCTTGAAGTTATGATTATCTCGGATACTGGAGTGCCAGAAGAGTTCATCGCTCGTGATCAGTATGGTGGTGAAACAATGATGCGATTAAATGATGGTTGGTGTGCCGCTTTAGACAGAGACACTCTAATGTGTACAATTTATGAAAATCGTCCTTGGATATGCCGCGAATTTGAAATGGGTTCTAATGAGTGCTTAGACGAACGTGTTAAGTTCATATAGAACAACAGATTAACCTTTCTGTTCGTTCGTGAGTTGTAAGCCATAACAAAGCGTTTAAGAGGGACTTTAAATGTAGGTGTAAATATATGATTGTTAAGATATTTTCACTAACTAGATTCCGAGAGGGTAACAATTGGGGTGACAGCAGAATAAAGTGCGTAAATGTGATTCATGTCACGCAGTTCGTCTATTTTATTCATTGTGACATACTGCTCGATTGTGTTTAGTTGAATATCAACTAACAACCTATTGATGTAAACTCTATTGCCATAAGTAAAAATAGTTACGGGCGTAAAAATGGTAACCCTTCTCAGTTGGCTTGGCAGGACAGATCTTGATCAAATGAAGCAGGATAAGCCTGCTTCAATTGCAACGATCGCTCTTAGCGGAAAAACTCTAGATAGCATTATTATCCTTGCCAGTACATGGGAAGATGAATGGCACGACTATCAAGAGTGGTTGGAGAGAAAGCTAGCTTATGCAGGGCGCTCCAAGACCTCAGTGACTATCCAACGCGTTCGATTGGCATCACCAATAGACTATTCATCTATAACCCGGGTGATGCAAAAACAACTGAGTGAAGCTTCCTCTAACTCTGAACAAGTTTATCTTAACCTCACTTCTGGAACGCCAGCAATGGCTGTTGTTTCTGTCTTGCTCGGTAAGAGCATTGGGAAATGCCAGTTACTTCAAACATCACCCAAAGGTGAGTTAATTGAAGTTGATATACCTGTCGATTTCGCGACGGAATACACCAAATCCTCCACTAGCGCTATACAGTCACTAACATCAGACAGCCCTAAATTAAATCCCGCTTTTGAAGCTATAACAGCAAAGTCAGGCATCATGCAGCTTTTAGTGAAAAAAGCTCACAGACTTGCATTATCTGATTTACCTGCACTCGTACTGGGTGAAAGTGGATCAGGCAAAGAAGTCATGGCAACAGCAATTCACAATGCAAGCTCTCGCGCTGAAATGCCATTTAGAGCCGTTAACTGCGGTGCATTACCAGAGAATTTGGTCGACTCAATTCTCTTTGGTCACGTCAAAGGGGCGTTTACTGGAGCGGATAAAGATCACTCAGGGCTATTTGAACAGGCAAATGGCGGCACCTTGTTCCTTGATGAAGTGGGCGAGCTGCCACTCAATGTCCAAGTTAAATTACTTAGAGCGTTGCAACAAAAAGAAATTACGAGAGTCGGTGACGTTAAATCTAAGGTTGTTGATGTGCGCATTATTGCGGCCACGCACCAAGATTTGTTTCAGATGACATCGCAAGGAGCCTTTCGGGAAGATTTGTTTTACCGACTTGCCGTCGGGGTTATTGAAATGCCACCACTTAGAGCAAGAGCGGAAGACATTCCAGAACTCATATCAACACTAATGAGTGATATCAATCAACAGGCTAAAAAACATCCTCTGTTCAAAAGTAAGAAAATTTCCGCTGATGCAATAAATTTTGCAAAATCTTATCCATGGCCAGGAAATATTCGGGAGCTTTGGAATACTTTAAATAGAGCAGTTTTGTGGTCTGAATCGAATACGATTTCTGCCGAAGACCTCCGTTCGTCAGTGTTAAGTGCGGGAATGAGCCAATATTCACAGGGTGAATTTTCTGTACCAGGAGACATTCAGCAATATATTGATAATATTAAGAAAGATGCGGTTGAATTAGCATTAGAGTATAGTCGTAATAATAAATCCAAAGCAGCTGAAGCTCTAGGTCTAAAGAGTCATCAAACGTTAAGCGGTTGGATGACAAAATTAGGTATTGAAGAATAAGCAAGTAGGCTAAACAGGGTTGGCATACCCATTGCTCATTGAGGTCAGGAGTACAATAAGAGTGAAAACGTCAGTGAACTTTGAACATCTAAGAAAAGACTGGCCAGAACTGGCTGAACTGGGCGCATTTGCCGAAGCTTATGCAGTGACTGATCCTCAAAGCTCAATGGTTAAGCTTCGTTGCTATGTCGAAAAAATCGTTGGTTATCTTTACCGAGAGCTACGTTTACCTGTTTTGCCGAATGCGTCGGTTCACGACAAGCTGACCAGTGCCTCGTTTACTGCCATCATTCATAAAGATATTCTTGATAAGTTTCACGCTGTACGCAAAGGCGGAAACAAAGCTGCCCATGACGGATATGTCAATCAGCACGATGCGCTCTGGTTACTCAAAGAGTCTTACCTAATTGGTTGCTGGCTTTTCATCGCCTATGGCGATGGCTCCCAAGAAGAATGCCCTCGCTATACTCAACCTAATAATGCTCCGTTAGAGGGTGAGTCTAAAGCGGACTTTAAACGCAAAAACAAACAGCTGCAGCAAAAGCTCGCCCAGAATAATGAGCAGCTTACACAGGCATTAAAAGAGCTTGAAGAGGCGAAAGAAGCCCAGTTGTTGGCCCAGCAGACTGCTAGCAAGCTCAAGTTGGAAGTTGATCAAACCAAAGCTGATAAGCTAAAGCGCAACACCCTCAAGTTGAAAAACAGCTTTGACTTTAACGAAGCGGAAACTCGTAAACGTCTAATCGATTCTGAGCTAAGAAGTGAAGGCTGGGACGTTGCACTGGCAGAAGTAAGCACCGAACAAGTATCAAAAGAGTACGAAGTGGATGGTCAGCCGACTCAATCAGGCAAAGGTCGTTGTGACTACGTACTTTGGGATGACAACGGCAAACCACTGGCAGTTATCGAAGCGAAGAAAACCCGAGTGGATGCGAGAGCAGGGCAGGAGCAGGCCAAAATTTACGCTGATGCGTTAGAAAAACAAACGGGCCAACGTCCAGTTATTTTCTATACCAATGGCTATGACATCTGGCTATGGGATGATGTCCAGGGTTACGTACCACGCAAACTGTTTGGCTACTATTCTAAAGACAGCCTGCAATACCTGATCCAGCAGCGTGCGCTGAAGAAAGATCTCAACAGCACACCGATCGATACAGAAGTCGCAGGGCGACTCTATCAAATGGAGTCGATCACTCGTGTATGTGAACGATTTAGCGATAAGCACCGTAAAGCGCTGATCGTGCAAGCAACAGGTACGGGTAAAACGCGCGTTTCTATTGCATTGACCAAGCGTTTACTTGATGCAGGTTGGGCAAAGCGAGTGCTGTTCTTATGCGACCGTAAAGAGCTGCGCAAACAAGCTGCGAACGCATTTAATGAATTCACCAAAGAGCCGCTATTCGTTAAAGGAAAAAGTAAAAAAGATCTCGCGAGTAAAGCGCGTATCGTGATCGCGACTTACCCAGGTATGATGCAAACCTTCGAAGAGTTCGATGTCGGTCACTTCGATCTTATTATTGCCGACGAATCGCACCGTTCCATCTACAACAAGTATGGCGAGCTGTTTAAGTATTTTGATGCGCTGCAAGTGGGTTTGACGGCAACTCCAGTTGAGATGATCTCTCGCTCGACTAGCCAGTTGTTTGGTTGTGACTACAAAATGCCAACAGCGAACTACCCGCTAGAGCAAGCGATAGAAGAGGGTAACCTTGTTCCTTTCAAAGTCGTTTCCCATACCACCAAGTTCTTACGTGATGGCATTAAAGGCAATGAGCTAACTGATGAGCAGATAGCAGAGCTTGAGGATCAAGGTATCGACCCGAATGAGCTCGATTTTGATTCAAAGCTGGTCGATAAAGCGATCTTTAATAAAGATACCAACCGCCAGATCATCCGTAACCTGATGGAGCGCGGTCTTAAAGATGCCGATAACCAATTACCGGGTAAATCGATCATCTTTGCCCGCAGCATAAAACACGCAGAACTCATCGCGGACTTGTTTGGAGAAATGTACCCCGACCTTGGCGGTAACTTTTGCCGAGTCATCCACTCCAAATATGAACGTGCGGATGAATTGATCGACAATTTCAAAAGTGCTGAAGGCAACAAAGAAGAGATCACCATTGCGGTTTCTGTCGACATGCTCGATACCGGTATTGACGTACCAGAATGTATCAACCTCGTGTTTGCTAAACCAATCAAATCGAAAGTGAAATTTTGGCAAATGGTAGGTCGTGGCACCCGTTTGTGTGAAAACCTATACGGTCACGGTTTAGATAAAAAGCATTTCTTAATTTTCGACCACTGGAACAACTTTGAATACTTCAAAATGAACCCAGAAGAAGATGAAGGTGCAAAAGGTAAGTCTCTCGCGCAAAAGGTATTTGAAGCGCGGCTAAATTTGGCTGATGAGGCACTTAAACGCGCAGAAATGGATATCTTCGATTCGGTGATCCCGCAGATTAAAGCCGATATTGATTCGCTTAACGACAAAACCATCGAGGTGCGTGAAAGCTGGCAAATCAAAGCGCAGTTAAGTGATGAGAAAACTCTGCATCAAATGGCACCAGACACCAAAGAGTTACTGCGATCCACTATGGCACCTCTAATGCAATGGAAGCCGATTACTGGCGAGAGTGAAGCTTTGCGTCTTGATCTCCAATTCTTAGAGTTAGAGCTCATCAAACTCAAGCAGCCTTCCAAGGTCGATATTGTTGCGATGCCTATTATGGAAAAGGTAACCACACTTTCTATGCACCTTAACGAGGTGCGCAGCAAGGCCAATTCTATCAAGCAGGTGCAGCAGCCAAACTTTTGGAACGATGCTGACCATAATGTTTTAGAAACATGCCGAAGCGAGCTGCGAACGGTTATTCATTTGCGTGATAAAGGCGCGACACCGCCAACTAAGCCAACACCAGTATTGGACGTAAAAGAAGAAGCCGCTGAATATCGCACTGAAGAAGTGAAAACCGATATTGTGACGGTGGACTACCAGATCTATAAGCAGGAAGTCGAAAAAACGCTTTCACCACTGTTTGAATCTAACGAAGTGTTGCGGAAAATACGTGCGGGGCAATCGGTAACAGAAGCGGATTTAGATACGCTCAATGCGCTTGTACATACCCATAACCCAAGTGTCGATCTGGAAATCTTGAAAGAGTTCTTCCCTGAATCGACAGCAGGGCTCGATCAAATCTTACGTACCATCGTTGGAATGGACGCTAAAGCTATTGAGAAAGAGTTCACGGCCTTTGTGCAGCAAGTACATACGCACCTTAACTCAAGACAACAACGATTTATCGGCATGCTAAAAAATCACCTTTGCCGATATGGCAGTGTCGATATTGAGCAGTTGTACGACGCACCATTCAACCAAATCGATGATGCTGGTTTAGATGGAGTGTTCCCAATCCAAGCGCAAGCGGACGTGGTGGAACAGTTTGTTCGCCGCTTTAGTGTCCATTTGGGTGAGAAACAAGCAAGTGTCGAGAAAGTAGTGAATTAACCCTTTGGCAAAAGGAACCGGCTAAGTACACTACAACCAATTACATTGGTCGCTGCTTTTTCAGGTAAATAGTGAAACTGCCAGCGTCAATTGCCATAAAAGAATATAGAGAATAGATAATGATTACATCAGGCGCATTGAAGAGCCAAATTGACAAACTATGGGAAGAATTTTGGACAGGCGGGATCACCAACCCGCTAACCGTAGTTGAGCAAATCACATATTTGATGTACGCCCGCATGCTTGATATGAATGAGCGTAACGACGAAAAACGTAGTGCTCGTACAGGTAAGGCATTCTCACATAGATTCCCTGATGATAAGCAGCACATCCGCTGGGAAAACTTCCGCCACCTTGGGGCAGAGCAGCTTTACCCATTGGTAAAAGACGAACTCTTTCCGTATTTCAAAGAACTCACATCTGATGACACGCTGTTTGCAGACTTTATGAAAGATGCTCAGTTAATGATCCAAAAGCCATCGCTGTTAGTGAAAGCGGTTGAGCTAGTGAGTGAATTACCACTGGAAAACAAGGATGTAAAAGGTGACTTGTACGAGTATTTGCTGTCTAAATTGACTACCGCAGGTATCAACGGTCAGTTCCGTACGCCGCGCCATATTATTCGCGCCATGATTGAAATGCTCGATGTAGAAGAAACGCACCGAGTGTGTGATCCAGCTTGTGGCACGGGTGGCTTCTTGTCTTCGACCTACGAATACCTTTTAGAAAAGTACTCATCGCCTGAAGGTGTAGAGAAAGAGCAAGCGTTTGATACTGAAGGTAAGCCAGTACTCGACGTTCAAGGTAACCCGGTGTTTAACTACTTATACGCAGGTGACTTACTGTCTAACCGTTGGCATATTGATGAAGATATGTTCCATGGCTTTGATTTTGACTCAACAATGCTTCGCGTTGCGGCAATGAACTTGGTGATGCACGGTGTTAAACAGCCAGACATTCACTACCAAGATACCCTAAGCCAAAGTTTTATTGAGCGTTTCCCTGATGAAGCGAAAAACGGTTTTGATATCATCCTCGCCAATCCGCCATTTAAGGGTAGCTTAGATGAAGAAGATGTCGATCCTGCGATTCTAAAAGTGGTCAAAACCAAAAAGACCGAACTGCTGTTTGTCGCACTGATCCAACGTATGCTAAAAGTGGGCGGCCGCACTGCCACCATCGTCCCTGATGGGGTGTTATTTGGTAGCTCTAAAGCGCACCAAACGCTACGTAAACACCTAGTTGAAGATAACCAGTTAGAAGCGGTGATCTCGCTGCCAAGTGGCGTATTTAAGCCTTATGCGGGCGTTTCAACCGCTATATTAATTTTCACCAAAGGTGGCAGTACCAATAACGTTTGGTTTTATGATGTACAGGCTGATGGTAAGTCGCTCGATGATAAGCGCATCCCAGTCAAAGACAATGACCTGCCAGACTTGGTTAAGCAGTACAAAGCCTACCAAGCGGCGGTAGCCGATGGGCAGTCAACTGAACAATGGGCAGACAAAACACAAAAAGCCTTCTTGGTAGAGAAAAACGACATCAAAGCGAACAAATATGACCTGTCGATCAACCGCTACAAAGAAGTGGTCTATGAGCAAGAAAGCTATGAAGAACCCAAAGTGATTCTAGGTAAACTCAAAGCACTAGAGAATGAGATTCTGGCTGATCTTACTGAGTTGGAGTCGATGCTATGAGTTGGCCTTTAGTATCACTGCATGACTTATGCAGACCGAAGCAATGGAAAACTATAGCCTCAAGTAAATTACTTGAAAGTGGATATCCAGTTTATGGAGCAAACGGCACTATAGGCTATTACAGTGAGTTTACTCATGAACATCCTACTTTGATGATTACTTGTCGTGGAGCTACTTGTGGGAACGTCCATATTTCACGCCCGAAATCGTACATTAATGGAAATGCGATGGCTTTGGACAATCTAGATGAAAGTCAAGTATTTCTAAAGTATTTGTTTTATTACTTTAAAGCTCGTGGTTTTTCAGATGTTATTTCGGGTTCAGCACAGCCGCAGATAACGGGACAGGGTTTAAAGAAAGTTCAAATCCCACTCCCACCACTAGACGAACAAAAACGCATCGCTGCCATTTTGGATAAAGCCGATGCTATTCGCCAGAAACGCACACAAGCCATTGACCTTGCCGATGAGTCCTTACGCAGCGTGTTTTTGGATATGTTTGGTGATCCGGTGTCAAATCCGAAAGGGTGGGATACTAGTACATTAGACGAGTTGGCAATAGGGAAGTTTCAAAATGGGGCATATTTCCCTAAAGACCAATATTCAACGGAAGGTGTTGAGATGGTTCATATGAGCGATGCTTTTTATGATTACGTCCCAAGAGGCTCAATGAAGCGCGTAATAGTTGGTGATGCAGATCTTAAGAAGTATGAAGTAAACGCCAAAGATCTATTGATTTCTCGACGTTCTTTGAACTACGAAGGAGCAGCTAAGCCATCTCTGATAGAAGCTTCCGATGCCCCATTACTATTTGAAAGTTCATTGATTCGTATTACACCAAACCCTCAGTTAGTTAACAAGTTGTACCTCTTTTCCTATCTGTCAAACGAAATAGTGAAAGAGCATAAGATTCGAAAATATGTTACTGGCGCAACAATCAAAGGTATTAGTCAAAAGAACTTAGAAAAAGTAGAAGTGTTAGTTCCCCCTGTTGAGTTACAGGAAAAATTTGCTCAGATTTTTATTAAGATTGAAAAGATTAAAACTCAACTTCATCAACCTCTATTAAATAGGGATGTATTTGAGTCACTTTCCCAAAAAGCCTTTTCAGGCCAACTATAAATTTAAGAGGTATCTTCGGATGCCTCTTTTTTGATCAAAGGTTAGGTAATAATGAAAATAACATCACTTACCGTTGGTGGGTTCAAAGGTATTAAGAATAAAGCCACGATTCCACTCGCACCCATTACGTTGTTCTTTGGCGCGAACAGTACTGGCAAAAGTACCGTTTTACATGCATTACTGTATCTGTATGAAGTGGTCGCCAAACGTAATTTCGATGCGCAGTACAGCTCAATCGCCGGGGATTCACTATACTTTGGCGGTTTTCAAAATATTGTTCATGGTAAGGATTTAAATGGAGTTATAACCCTTGGCGCAACTTTGGATTTTAGAGATAGCACAACGGATATTTGGGATGATTATTTATCAGAGTCTGAACGTTGGTTGCTAGAGAGTACACTATTCTTCACACCAGATTCAGACGCTGACATTTTATCCTTCGAGTTAGATATTAAATGGGACCATACCAAAAACCGTGCGTACATCAGCCGATATGTATGCAAAAGCCACGGCATTGAGTATTTCAAAACAACAGCTCAAGCAGGTCGACCAGATTGCCAAATTACTCACTATCAACCATTACCGCGTTGGGAAGTAGATGAATCATTTAAAGTTGAAAATCTTTTTGATTCTGGCCAGTGGGAAGATGTCTCCATAAATGGTCAAGATGCGTTGCCGAATATCTACAAGAGGCTTGACCTATCTAATGCTCCTTTCGATTGGTCTAATGTTTTCGAAGACCACCCATTAGCTGCCCAGTTGTTTGCCGAAGCTGTTTTATCACAGGCTGCGTTTGCACCATTAAAACTATTAGTGAAAAAACTTGAAGACTTACTTCACATTGGGCCGTTACGTATTGTGCCAACACGAGCAACCGTTTTGAACAAAAAGACTAACTCTCAGCGTTGGTATGACGGAACAGCGGGCTGGGAGACCTTCGCCTTTTCGAGTGAAAGGGTAAAAGCTAAAACTAATGAAAAGTTCGTCAGTAGCCAGTTCTTCGGCACTAATTATTGCTTTGAGTCTCCAGCTTACGGCGAAGCAAGTTTGAGTGAAAAATCAGTTATTCTTAAAGACTCTCATACTGACATCCCTTTATTGCCTTCAAGCGTTGGTGTCGGCGTATCGCAAGTGTTTCCTTTTGTAGTTGCTACATCGCTTGAGCAAGACCATATCGTATCGTGCGAGCAACCCGAACTGCATATTCACCCAAAGTGGCAGTTAGCCTTAGGGGATATGATGCTAGAGGCAACTAAGAAAAACCCTGACCGTATGTTCTTGGTTGAGACCCACAGCGAACATTTGTTACTGAGGCTGTTAAAACGTCGCCGCCAAACCGCAGATGAAGAGATCGAATACGAACCATTTGGTTGTAAGAAAAGTGATGTACAGATAGTTTTCTGTGAGCAATCCGAGGGTAAAACTCGTTTAATTCCAATCAAAACAACTGACGAGGGTGAGTTTGATGCACCTTGGCCAAATGGCTTCTTTGAAGAAAGAAGGGAGGAGTTGTTCTGATGTTGCATTTGGAGTTTGCGGTTGCGCCTAGTCAAATTAATTCTTTGATGGATCTTGTGATACTGGAAGCAAGAATGGGCTACGAGAAAGGAGCGGTGTTATCGCGTTTTCCCAAAGCCTGGTTTAGAGAAGTCTCTCAGCAGCTCAATGCTGAACTTGATGGAACCAAACTAGATAGAGCAACTGAAAAGCTCAGAGCTTTACAATCAAGCAAGTTAGTTTCATTTGGAAGAACGTTTGACGGAGAAGGTTGGGTTGAGGCTGCTAGAAATAGCCACGATGCTAAGTTATTCCATCGGTTGGTTGAAGACTCCTTCAATGATCTGCCTGTATTTGTTCCATCACTTTTAGATTTGGAGGATGCGGACTTTGCGTATGTATCTCTTTACACGCGTGAAGCCGAGTCTTTAGCAAGTGCAGCTTCCGGTCTTCTCTTTGGCGCAGAAAAGGTAACAATCTACGATCCATATATTTGCGCAACTAAAGCTGGTAGCCGCAAGACACTATTGGAATTGATGAAGCTATGTGAGAAAGGTGAAGTAGAGTTTCACGTCTTTTCGGAAGAAGATAGAAAACCTGCTTGGGAGCTAACAGAGCAAGCTCTCGTTGAGTTTAAGGAAGCTATGCCTGAAAACATTAAGCTGTATTGGTATTGCGCCGATGATAAAGACTCGGGATTTTTACACTCTCGAGGTTTATTTACAGCGAAGGGTGGGCTTATTTACGACAGAGGATTCTCAGAGCCAGGCGCTGTTGACCAGATTCAAGAGTTGACGGAGATTACGCCGATGCCAATTGATTTGCTACAAGCAAAAGCTAGTTCTTATAACGCCTCTCTTCAATATGAAGATTTTGAACTTGTTAGAGGTGTGTGGTCTTCTCATCCTTGATTAGCAATTGGAGTTTGCAACTTGATACGATACATGTGGCTGGCACTATTAAACATTGTTTCGAGTAGCTTAGGATTTCTTTATGCAACTTCAACTCAGCGCTACCAATGCACTCAACAAATGGCTGAAAGCTGATTTCCCTCGTTTGCCAGTGGAAGAGGGCAAACAAGCCGGGGTTAATAAACTGAGCTCGGATGCCGCTACTATGAGCTGGCAGGTGCACCTGATTGAAAACCGTTACCAATCCTCATAGAAGACTTTGATCGTCTGCGAAGCCAACAGCCGCTTCACCTATTTTATTCCGCTCAATCGGATGATTTTCTCGCCCGACGAACTCGCTGAACGGTTAAAAATAGAGTGGCAATTTGCCTTTGTTGAAGCTTTGGAAACTTATGCTTTGGAAAGTAACGGCTTAATTAGCCATTATGACATCGCCACACTGCTATCAAAGCTCAATGACATTCAGTTCTCAACGAAGTGGATAAAAAACACCGACCCGAGTGTTAACGGCCATATAGCCGACGCCGCCCAATGGGTTACGCAAACCTTAGAGGAGAGAAATCTCGCTCGCTTAAGCCAGCCACTGGCATTTGAGATTTCTAGCTATATCAATTGCCAAACCAAAAGCATCAAAGTGAACAACAAGAAGCAGCGCTTCATCCCAATCGAGCGATTGCTTGAATACGTCCAGCAAATCACGGAAACAACCCCACCTTCTGTTGACATGAGTAATGTTGTTCCCTTTAGGCGCTAGCGATGTCTTCACACACTCCATTTTACTCTCTCAATGTAATATCAGTTACCATTAGTAATCTTTCTTGCGGCTTTTCTCGGTAACCTTGTACTAATTTCAATAAATACAACGGGATAAGTTTTGGCATGTAACTTGTCTTAGTTTTCTACTCAAAAGCTATCTATCGATACCGCACACATTTGAAGTTGTTGATTGTTATGTGACAAGTGACATACAAATGTGTGATGTGGAACGTTAGAGAGCGTTGTTTTTATTGATATCATGTGAATACACAATAAAAACATAGAACTTCCATTTCAATACAAAGGCTGGGTAAAAAATGGATTTGAATATTCCTCCAGTGGAGGGGCGTATCGATGCAACAAGTAATTCGATATTGCCTATCACTATCGATGATTGGTTGACGAGGCTTTTGCATAGAAACGAGTTGTCATTACCAAGTGGGCAACCACTTTACCAATATCACGTTACAGAATCGGAATATATCGAGTTGCGCGGTATTCTAAGACGGATAGGTAAACCTCAATCAAGCAAAAATTGGTGCGCTGCTTTCTCAATTTTTTGTTCAGAATGGTATCGTCGCTTTTACATGGGGGGCTGGACTTGGTTTGGGATTTGGGAGTCATTAGGCTATGAACTCGATGCTAACAGTAGACAGAATGTCGTTGAGCGCGGGTTAAAAGCGTACTGGGGACGTCCTATTAGCCAATATCAAGACGAGAGAAACAGCTATCTTGGTTCTTTGTTTAAAGAGGGCGGTCTTCCTTATGGGCTCCTTGCCAGTGAGGGTAGCCGCTTTCAGGCAATATTCAAACGCATATTAAAGTCTTATGAAGATGCAAAAGACTTTGGATATTCGCCAGTAGAATTAGTGACCGAGTGTATGGACTCTTTACCCGAGGCATTTAAACAAGAGACCACAGTTAACTTAATTACTCGAATGACTGAGTTGTTATTGCGTCTAACTGAAGACTACGATTTGGATGAACAGAACAATCCAGCTGCATATCTGGATGATAACGCTGGCGGTTGGCGTGAACTGTTTCCTATCCCATTGGACGGCAATGCTGGTAACGAATTTTTGTCTGGTTTGCTTTCATCTGCATCACAACAACATCGAAATAAAAAACAAGCAGATAAGAGGATTACATGCCAGCAATGGCTCGCTAATACATCAGAATTCCAGTTTGTCACCCAGATCAAGCTCGCCAAAATAGTAGATATGCCTTTTAGGCGTGAAGATACGGTTACTAGTCGTGTAGAGCTATTTATTTATGAAGGTTGTACGCCAATTGCGGAAATCGGCGTTGGTCATATTCATAGTGATACTGGCAAGTGTAGCGTCGTTTTAAGGTCCACGTCTTGTCGTTTCAATCGAGTTGACCCAAAACAAACGCTGTACCTAATTGTACTTCAGGCAGGTAAGTTACTTCATAGAGAAGAAATATCTAATTCGGAAATAATGATTGGTGAGGTACCGGTAGTACTATGTTGCATCGATGAAAAAATGATGTTTGTTGGTACAGGTAGCATTAGTACTCGAGCGGAGTCGTTGACCGTGTTATGTCCACCAAATGCGGTACTAGATGAATCAGAAGCTAAAGATGCAAATATTAAGACAGACTATGGTTATACCGTAGGCACATTTAGCGGTACGTTGACAGTCTCTGTGGATAATGGGCTTGAAATAGATCGTTACCTGATAAAGACCTCA
The DNA here is from genome assembly GCF_043103065.1 of Vibrio sp. YQ_11. Lineage (NCBI taxonomy): Bacteria > Pseudomonadati > Pseudomonadota > Gammaproteobacteria > Vibrionales > Vibrionaceae > Vibrio > Vibrio sp. YQ_11. Next base: position 22,126 of record NZ_JBICJM010000021.1, read on the forward strand.
GCGAACAACACTCAGTATGATGATGTCAGAATAGATGGAAAAATACTTCCGTTTAGTACCGAAAAAGGCCAGCCAGTTTATCTGGGGTTACCCAAAATTACTACGCAGGACATTTGCTCTCAGGTTGTAGTGGCAGGTGAGCCCGTGGGTGGGGGACATAAGGCAAGCATTTTTGGTTTACAAAGTATAAAAGTAAAGTCCACTAAAGGTCACACGCTTTTTCAAAAGAGATTAGCGATTTTGCCCAAGTCATTTGAGATCAGGTTAAGCTCTTCCGAAAACGCAGACAGAGGGAATATTGAACTCCATTGCATGAACCGATTTACCGTTAAGGTATTGAATGCTGCAGTTGATGTAGTCGCTCGTTCAACAGAGTATGGTAAATGCCTAGAGATCATATCAGCTTTAGGTATGCCTCCTCGTGAGCTTTTGTTAGAAATCACGACCAATTTAATGGCTGCTCCGGTTGTGGTAAGCGTGCCTTTTCCTTCAACGGGTGTTTTAGCTTACGACAAGGATAGCAATAAACTGCCCCAGTTACTGACAGTGGCGGACTTGCTGGGTAGTCGGCTTATGTTGTTTCCTAGGCTGGGTAAAAAACAGTGCAGCTATAAGATTGAACTTAGCTCTCCGAACAGTTCTCGACAGGCTTACTACTTATGGGAATATAAGGTTCAGGATCAGCCACTAGAAATCAGTTTGTATGAATTTAGACATAATGTACGAGAACTATTGGCTACAAATGGGAACCTGGATGATCTAGTCAGACTTGAGATAAGCGGGGCATGTAAGACTGTGCAATTTCAGATTGGACGCTATTCTTCTATGACTCAATTTGAAAACTCATGCATCAAGTTTGAAGGTGCGATTAAGGATTTTGGTAAGATTAAGCCAGTGCTAATTGATCTTACGAATCCAGCGGTTCACCCCAAACCATTGACCCAAAGAGAGTCTCAAGGTGTAGCTACTGGTATTTTTGAGCTTTCTTCGTCTCCTGAAAATCCATCTCTAATCGTACCATCACCTGATTCTGAAGTAGCATTTCGAGCTAGATTTGTTCCCGGAAGTAAAAATACTGAGAACCGAAACGATGTCCGAAGCTTACAGAAAGCCACAACAGTTTGTCATGTCAATCCTAATGCTATAGATGAAGTGTTGGGGCAAATGGTTGTGGATTTTGAGCATAGTGGCTGGACATTTCTTACTGACCTTGAAACAAGATTTGGCTATTTGCCGCTAGCAACGTTTGAAATCTGGAAGTCAGTAGTAAAAAGGCAGGACGTATTGGCAGCACTGGCATTTCGGTTTGACAACCCTATTCCTATGATGAGTAGGTTGCAGTCTGAGTTCAACGTAATGTGGGAGCTAATACCGATCATTGCTTGGAAGCGCGTTTCTCAAAATTTCATTCAAGGAATTCGTGATGACGGTTACCCAGAAAGGATTGTCACGAAGCTAATTAACCAGAAGCTAGACGATATATCGCAAATATGCCCTGTTTTCGAATCTGATTGCAGACATTTGGTTCTTGATAAAGCAATTATCCCTCAAGAGAATCTCAGAGGCGTACTACAGTACTTCTCGGCTCATTCAGTATCGGAAGTTAGAAGCTTACACACTAGTGACCGACGCTGGCCGACGATGTTTTCAAACGATATAGAAGAGTGGTGTCTCGACCATTACCAAGACCTTGTGACATTTTCTATCCCCGATGGTAAAGGTTTTCAAAAGGCGGTGTTGTACTTTCCATTGTATGCATCAGCTTTGGTTTTACAAAAAACAACGCTTTCCGAAATTGGTATTAGCGATGAGCCTGCGAATGAGTTTTTTCTTCGCCAGCTCATTGAGTTTGACCGTCAGTGGTTTGTTCCTATGTATAAATTATTACTTTGTATTATGGCTGGTGAGAGAAAATGAAAGGCTATTTTTCAACATTAAAACAACAAGCAAACAATCGTGCGAAAGAGTCAACATTGAGTGTTCTCGGTATCAGCAACCCCTCATTGCGTAACCACCTAAGCGAACGATTTGAAACAGTTGAGCCCTTTGTTCATGGCCCTGTTTTTGAGCAAACCTTTGCCTGGGAAGAAAGTAAAGTTCAAATGAGCGATCTGGTCTCAGAAGGACTGCTTTCAAAGGAGCTAGTAACAGCATTAGACGATGATATTAACGGAAGGTATGCATTTAAAGCTAAGTGGTCTCCATTCAAGCACCAGCTTGCGGCATGGCGAGACTTACTCAACCCAGAGCCTAAATCTAGAATTATTACCAGTGGTACAGGTTCGGGGAAAACCGAGTGTTTTATGGTTCCTGTCCTTGAAGACTTGGTGCGGGAAGTAAAAACCGAGGGGAAAGCACTAAAAGGCGTAAGAGCGCTATTCCTTTACCCTTTAAATGCATTAATCAATTCACAGAAAGAGCGTCTAAACGCTTGGACGCAACATTTTGAAGGTGATATCCGCTTTTGCTTGTTTAATGGCAATACTCCCAATGACCCAAGCGCTAGCCAGAGTCAAATACAGATCAAGCAGCCGCAAGAAGTGTTGTCACGTAATCTAATGCGCGATAACCCAGCTCCAATTTTGGTCACGAATGGAACAATGCTTGAGTATATGTTGGTGAGACAAGCTGATGCTCCTATTATCGAACAATCGAAAGGAAAATTAAGGTGGATTGTTTTAGATGAAGCGCATACTTACGTGGGTTCTCAAGCTGCTGAACTTGCGTTGCAACTTCGCAGGGTAATGCAGGCGTTTGAAGTAGAACCGGAAAATGTACGTTTTGTGGCTACATCGGCAACAATCGCTGGATCAGAGGCTGAATCACAACTTAGAACGTATTTAGCTGAGCTTGCTGGTGTAAGTGAGGCTCAAGTTGATGTTATTGGTGGTAAGCGAGCAGTACCGAAACTTCCTGATTACCCATTTAATAACAAAGATATCTCAGTCCTAGAGAGCATTGACCCTGACGGAGAGTTGCCTGAAAACAAAAAAGATGTCCAAGACCCTTATGTTTCGGCAAGTCGCTATCGAGCGTTATGTGAATCTGAAATTGCGAAAAGGATAAGATCTGCGTTTACGACCAACGACTCTAGTCCGCTACTCTTTTCTGAGTTAGCCAGTAGTTTAAGTCCAATCAATTTGACCGAGAATGAATTGTATCGTTGGTTAGATATATGCACTGGAACGAAAGAGTCATACGATAGAAATGCACAACCCTTCCTTAAATTGAGAGCTCATTACTTTCAACGAACTTTAAACGGACTTTGGGCTTGTATTGACCCCAATTGCTCTGAAAAGTCAGGCACCCATCTCAATCGAGATTGGCAGTTTGGTCAGGTGCTTAGTGAGCAAAGACAGAAATGTGACTGTGGTGCGCCGGTACTAGAGCTGTCATTTTGTAGCGAGTGTAATGAACCGCACTTGTTAGGTGTAGATAAGAGCGGGGTACTTACTCAATGGACAGGTAAGGTAAGTGATGAGTTTTCTCTCTTAGAAGAGGGAGAAAAACACATAGATGAGGAAAGAACAGACCAATATAGCGCTCTTAAAGCTAGCGATAGTATGCTGGTTCTCTCAGCTACTGAAAACCAAGAAAATATGTTTTTTGAAACTATTTATGACCACGATGGCAAAGAAGCGAGTGTTAAGTCGGGCAGTATACGGTTAGCTAAATATCTCGATGACGGAGAGCAGTGTAGCAAATGTGGATTCTCAGGTAGAGGACAACATGCTAAAGCATTACGACGAGGCTTATTAGGAGCTCCATTTTATACAACAACCGCTGTACCAACCGTTTTGGAGTATTGCCCCGATATCGAAAAAGATAAAGACACTGGCTACGGACCATTAGATGCTCCAGGGCGAGGTCGTCGCCTTATTACTTTTACTGACAGCCGCCAGGGCACTGCGAAAATGTCAGTTCAAATGCAGCAGGAAGCGGAACGTTCTCGACTACGCGGTTTAGTTTTCAAGGAGTTAAGGAAGCACGTTGAAGAGGAACTTGCGATCGATGATGAGTTGTTAGATATCGTTCGTCCATATATCGAGGATTCAACGGTTGAGGATATCGAAGAATTTATCCTTATTGCAGGGAAGAGGAAACCACAAGTTGCTGAAGCGCTAATTCAATACCTTTCAGCACTCGAGAAAGGAGCGTCAAGGTATTCTCCAAAAGCGATTTCTTGGAAGGAATTAGCCGATAGAATTAGCATGGATAAGGATTTACAGAACTCAATTTTGACAGAGAATAAGAGACTGTCTCCTGAGGTGTTTGACGTAACCACTGGCTCTTTAAAGCTCGCTAACATGTTATTGACAAGAGAACTTGCTAGGAGACCGAAGTTTAAAAACAACCTTGAAACACAAGGATTGATAAGGTTTGTTTATCCAGAAGTTGAAAAACTAAGTAAAGCTCCGGAGCAATGGAAAGAGAAAGGTGGTTTGACTCTGTCTGACTGGAAAGACTACCTAAAAGTCTGCCTTGACTTCTTTGTTCGTGAAAATACATACGTGAACATAGATAGGGAGTGGGGACGTTGGATCGGGATGCACTTTGCACCGAAAACCCTCATAGCTCCAGATTCAAAAGAAGAAGAAGAGAGCCGCATTAAGAAGTGGCCTCAGATAAATAAAGGTAGAAAAATTCAACAAAGATTGATCACGCTGTTGCGTGTAGCAACGGGTATCGATATAGAAAAAACGGAAGGAGAGCAGTTAATTAACGGGTGGTTGCAGGATGCTTGGAAGACGTTAACCAAATTGCAAATTCTTAGAGATTCAACTTCAGACAAACAATATAGCCTTGATTTGAGAGAAGTTAGTTTTGCTTTGTTAACTGAAGGGTTTATTTGCCCAGTTACAAATAAGGTGTTGGATACAACCTTTAGAGGCTTAACACCATACATTCCAGCGAATGGTAACTATTCAGACTATCAGTGTACTCGCGTTAACCTTCCACCAATTTGGAAGTTTGAAGGTAGCGATCGAGGGTATGACGAGTCGCTCCAATCAATACGTGCTGATATTGAGGAATCGCAGGAAATTCGTTCACTTAGAGAGCAGAATGTATGGACGGATATCAACGATAGAACCGTGGAAGGTGGTTTTTATTACGCAACTGCTGAACATTCGGCGCAGCAATCGGCAGAGCGCTTGGCAGACTACGAAGAGAAGTTCAAGAGTGGTAGGAAGAACGTTCTCAACTGCTCAACAACTATGGAAATGGGGGTTGATATTGGTGGTATTACTGCTGTTGTAATGAATAATGTGCCACCGCATCCGGCTAACTTTCTTCAACGAGCGGGGCGTGCTGGCCGTTCAAAAGAGTCTAGAGCTCTCAGCTATACGATATGCAAGAATAATCCTCATGACACATTAGTCTTTAATAACCCTAAATGGGCATTCACCACATCCATCCCTGCACCGCATGTTGAATTTAGTTCTAAGAAACTTGTGCAGCGTCATGTGAACTCCTACTTATTAGGACGCTATCTGGTCGATGTTATAGGCCCAACAGATAAAGAGAAGATTAACCTGAATCTTGAATGGTTTTATCTACCTGACATTGGGGTTAAGTCAGTTGCGGAACGTTTTGCTCTTTGGGTTATGAGTCTTGAAAATTCATATCTTGATGGTGTCAAAAAGTTAGTTAAGGGGACTGCTCTGTCGGGAGTGTCGCCTGACATTTTAGTAAAGCAGACTGCTAAAAAAATTCTAGAACTCAGTGAAAAGTGGGTTGGGGAATATAAATATATTCAGACAGAGCTTAATGATACGGCTCCAAATGGCCCATATGCTCATAAGCTCGACAACGAGAAGTCTCGCTTATGTAGAGAGTATCTGCTAAGGGACTTGGCAACAAAAGCATTTCTACCCGGTTATGGCTTCCCTACCGATGTTGTAAGTATAGATACGGACAACGTAGCTGATTATATTCGTGAGAAAAAATTCAAAAAGAACAAGAATAAGCTTGAGCGTGAAGACAACGTGTCAATTAACCGTGGCCTCCCTTCTCGAAACTTGTCTGTAGCTATTCGGGAATATGCACCAGGTTCGGAAATCGTCATTGACGGTAGAGTTCATCGTTCTGCTGGAATTTCTTTGAATTGGCAAAATGTTCATGTTGAAGGCTCAAGAGATGTCCAGAAATTTGATCTTGCATGGCGTTGTCCTCACTGTGGTCAGACAGGGTATGAGTCTAATCTGAATAAACAAGTTAACCTCGAGTCATTAACGTGCAGTAATGTAATGTGTGGAAAAGTTATCCCTATAGATAATGAGTACAGGAAAAAAGTTATCCAACCCACTGGTTTTGTGACTGATTATTATATTGAGCCGACTAACAACATTGCGCATCAAACCTATGTTCCAGTGCAACCTGCTTGGGTAAGTGCTAAGGGGGTTCCTGTACCTTTACCTGTCTCTGAATTAGGTTATATGATTACTGATCATCAAGGTAAAGTGTTTCATTATAGCTCGGGAATGAGTGGGACTGGATTTGCACTGTGCATGGCTTGTGGGCGGGCTGAATCTATGACATCAACGGGAGAGCTACCAAAAGCGCTAAACCTTGAACGTACACATAAGCCACCGCGGCCAAGTAAGTTTGCCAAAGATGAAAATGATCGGCACGGGGATTGTGATGGCTCAGGAAGAGTACTAGAAAGCATTCATCTTGGAGTTCATTCACAAACTGATGTGTTCGAGTTAGTTTTAAAGCACCCTGACACTGGAGAATATATCCCTGATAGTGATGAAGGTAGGGTCATTGCAACATCACTTGTTGTAGCGTTACGAAAAGCACTGGTAAAGACTTTAGGCATCTCAGTCAATGAAGTTGAATACAGTGTACGCCCAGCGGTTGTTGGTGAAAGTCAGCATGCGATGGTTTTACAGTTGTTTGATAGTGTAAGTGGTGGAGCTGGTTTTGCTACATCCACATCACATCACATTACTCAAGTATTGCGTCAAATGTTACGAGAGCTTGAATGCCCCAAGGCTTGTGATGCATTTTGTCCGGATTGTTTACTAGAGTCGGATTCAAGACACGACACCGACAAATTAAACAGACAGATTGCGCTCAAATGGTTGGGCGATAATTTTACACACCATTTAAATTTACCATCGAAGTATCAACGATTGCTAACTGAAGCTGAATATTGCCCTTTGAGCATTAAGGAGCAGCTTACATCCGTGGTTGCTGGCCAGGTTAGCGAAGTGAAGTTTGTTTTATCAAGCAATATAGAACGTTGGGATACGTCAGTAAACTTGCTCAAATCTCGAGTTTACGAAATGTTGAGTAATAATATTGATGTGTCATTTGTTGTTCCAGACGTCGATTATCCAGACGACATAAAATTATTCTTGGAGAACATCAACAATATAGGCGCGTCACTATACCTTACCAAGGACGATACTGGTCTGATGGTATTTCAAGCGCAAACTGATGTCGGCTGTTTTTCTTTAGCTAACCTAGAGGATAGTGCGCGAATACCTGGTATTGAATGGCTAATGTCTGACGATATCTCTGTCATCTCAACTGTTGAACCGGAACTTTCGGTAATTCCATACACTATCGAAGTAGAACCAGAGAACTTGTCTCAAGTTGGGGCTATCCAGATAGAAGCTCTCAAAGAGCTGAATGGAACGCTGACTCAATTAGGTGGGCGATTTAAGCAACTGGTGTGTGATAGTGATAGCCGTGTGAAGGAACTGCTATCGAGTGATGTTATAAAAAATGTGCATTATTCAGACCGTTACTTGCAAAGCCCGTCAGCCGTAATGCTGGTATCTGAAGCAATAAAGGGCTTGGTTTGTGGACATCATGATTGTGAGGTGTTGGTAGATACCTGTTTTGATGAAAAGAACGGAAGACCGCCAGCATTTATCAGTCACGATTGGGACTACAAAGCAGACTTTAGACAGATTTTTCAGGCTTGGTTAGAGAATGCTACTGGTAGAACAACTAAGATAAATATCGTTGAGGGCAAAAAGACAATTCAACATAGAAGGGTATTAACCATTAGCTTTGAGTCAGGTAACACAGTTCAGATAACTTTAGACCAAGGCTTTGGGTACTGGTGGCTGGAGTTAATGCATGGCTTGCACCGATTCGACTTTGAAAGAGATTGTCTCGATCAAGTTAAAAGAATGCTCGAAGTGCAAAAAAAGGCAAGCGTTAATAACAGTGCAGATTGGCCAACGTTAATAACGACAAGCTTGCTTTAGTTTGAAACTTCATGGCAATGGCAACTCGCAAATAAGTGCTTCGATTTGGCAATATAGCTAGCGACTTGAAACCGCCATCCATAGGGTGGCGGTTTTTTATGCACCAATAAGCAATAGTAAAATAAATAACTAATGGTAATATTATTTACTTTATATTTTTATGGGTTAAAGGTTATATACAATAAAAACAATGACTTAAATCTTGGCATGCTAGTTGATCAGTAACTCTTAACTTTCATAGAAAAAGGAAAAAGTTATGGGTTACGAAATTGATTTTTTAGGTGTTGGTGAAGAGTCTAAGAGTGGTGATGCGATCGCACTTCGCTACGGGAATCTACACGGTCCACGTGACGAGCAAACGGTGGTTGTGATTGATGGTGGCTTTCAAAGCACAAGTTCAAAGATTATTGATCACATCACCACTTGTTTTGGCACTTCTAAAGTGGACTTGGTCATTAATACTCATGCTGATCAAGACCACATTAACGGTTTGGAAATGGTCCTTAATGAACTCGAAGTACAAGAGCTTTGGATTCATCAGTCTTGGCTACACAACCAAGGGCTTGCTGATAAATTCAAAGATGGACGCGTAACGGACAGCAGCTTAGGGGAACGTTTTAAGCAAAACCTCGAAAAAGCATGGTCACTGGTTAGTTTGGCTGAATCGAAAGGGGTAAGTGTACGTGAACCTTTTACTGGTTTAACGGACACAGGCGGTGGTATTAAGGTTCTCGGCCCTTCTGTCGAATACTACGAATCCCTCATTCCTGACTTTGATGGCATGCCTGAAAAAGCCACTGCAACAAATGCTTTAGAAAGCTTTTTTGAAAAAACGGCTGCATCTATTCGTCGTTTCTTTGCCACTTGGGGTGAAGACCAGATTGATGATGAAGGGGTAACATCGGCAAAAAACAACTCGAGTGTGATCACCCAATTAGTCGTCGAAGGAAGACGCTCTGTTTTTACTGGGGACGCAGGCATTCAGGCTCTGGAACACGCGGCAGATCAAATAGATCAGTGTACAAGTGGAGCAGACCTTCGATTTATGCAGATCCCCCATCATGGAAGTAAGCGCAATATTGGGACGACCGTTCTAAATCGTTTAGTCGGGGAGCCTATTAGCCAAGGTGTTTCACGAAACATCACGGCAATTGCTTCTACGGCTAAAAATGGTGAACCTAAGCACCCACGGAAAGCTGTGATGAATGCTTTCACTCACCGAGGTGTTAACGCACTAGCGACGAGAGGTTCTGGAATTCGTCATCATTATAATGCGCCTGGGCGTGATGGGTGGAATAGTATGAACCCTGAGCCATATCACTTCGATTATGAAGAAGAGGTGGCATAATGATGGGGATCTCGATGAAAGCCAATAACATTGTCCCGCTCTCAGTATTGATGGTACTTCAGTTTGCAGTGGTATCACTCGTAAATCAAAGTGCTTTTGATATCAGTTATGTCGAGATGCTAAAAGACACGAGTGGTGCGATGTTAGCAATAGGTGCGGTTTCGGGGTGGCTTAGCCACCTCATGCCTCCTGACCTCAAGAACGTCTTGGTATTTTGGCGATGGAACAATGTGTTACCAGGGCATCGCTTTATTCAGTTATCAGAGAGAGATCGACGTATTGACACTGCACTCCTAAAGGCTCGCGTGTCCGAGTTTGAACTTTTGAAGCAAAATAATAGCGAGCAGAACAGTTATTGGTACAAAGAGTTTTATCGTCCATCCAATAAGCAGGACGAAGTGGCTTCAACTCACAGAGCTTACTTATTATACAGGGATGCAGCTGCTGTATCTTTTGTCAGTGCCTTTGCGCTGCTGGTCGCGAAGCAATTCTTGGGCGAGTATTTTTCAGAGGTAAGTTATCAGTCTTTGTGGGTATTTGCCTTGGCAATCATAGGTTTTTCAATCGCAGCAAAAAATGCGGGGAACAGGCTCGTAACAACGGCTGTAGCAATAAACTTAAGTGCTTAATAGATCGTTCAGATTTTAAATTTAACAAGGAAAGAGTTGGTTAGTAGTATGAATGTGAAAAGTAAAGAATATCAAACAAGCAAAGACAGCAAAAATATAAGAGTAGCCGCTCAGCCAGAAGTAAAAAAACGTATAACTCAACTATTGGAGCAGATCGGTGAAGGGTTACATGAGAGAGAGCATATTCTTTCTGTATCATTATTGAGCACGCTTAGTGGACAGAATACTTTCCTATTCGGTCCTCCGGGAACTGCCAAAAGCCTAATTTCCAGAAGGTTAGCATGTGCATTTGAGTCACCAAAGTATTATGAACATTTGATGAATCGGTTTACAACACCTGAAGAAGTATTTGGGCCTGTGTCAATTCAAGAACTCAAACAGGATAAGTATGTCCGTAAGACGGAAGGTTATCTTCCTGACGCAGAGTTTGCATTTCTTGATGAAATTTGGAAATCCAGCCCAGCGATTTTAAACACTCTGCTCACCTTAATTAATGAACATGTTTTCAAGAATGGCAGTGAAGTTATCAAGGCACCTATTCGTTCGGTTATTGGTGCCTCGAATGAAGTGCCTCAAGAAAACCAAGGGCTAGATGCTCTTTATGACCGATTTATTACTCGTTTAATGGTTCCGCCAATTGTACTTGAAGATAATTTTAATTTGTTGCTTAACGCGAAGCCTTCGACTAGTGAGCCTAATGTTGATGAGGAGCTTAGAGTATCTCTTTCAGAGCTTAGTCAGTGGAATGAAGCGATACATAACGTTGAGCTGAGTAAAGACACTTTGCTTGTTATCAAATATATACGTAATGAGATCAGTGAAAAAAATGAAGAGTTAGGTCTGTATGTTTCGGATCGACGTTGGCAGAAAGCTGCAATTTTGTTGAAAGCATCTGCGTTTTTCAACGAGCGTAATTATACAAACCTGACCGATACAATACTTCTAAAGCATTGTTTATGGACTTCTCCAGAAAACAGGGTTTGTACCGAAGAGATCGTGATGGACGCTATCGAGTCATGTGGAATTGCTGGTGATATCAATTTGGCTGCTCTTGATAATAGTAAAGATAGCTTAGAGAAAGAGATCACTAAGGAACTTTTCTATAAGGACGATGTATATGACGTAATTTCATTAGGTAATGAGGAATATTTTAAAGTAGTAGCAAAATTCAGAGAGCATAATTCATATTCTTATGGTAATCCGGAAATTAAGCAGAAAACGGTTCATATTCCTTTTAATAAATTTAAAAGTAATATTTCTTTTCATCCTGTCGACATATCGGGAAATGACATAAAAGAAGTTACATGTGAATTCGATGAGCAGGGATCTTGTACACTATCATATAGCAATAGACATTATGGAAATCGATATAACGACTTTGAATTCACCCCTTCTATTCTTTTCCACAAAGGAGATAAAAGAAGTGATGTAAATGAGAGGCTGATTAAATCTCTTTCAGGTTCAGTTGGTAATCTTAGAGGACAGCTAAAAAAAATTCTTAAAGAGACAGAAGATAAACTGCGTGTATATAAAGTGGAGCTGCATAGTCCGTTTACTACAAGCGCAGATACAGATGTCGCCTTGAAAGGTGTTCTTTCTCAAATAGATAAACTCAAAATACGAATTAAAGACTGTGAACGTCTGGAGGCTCTATGCCAGTAGAACTTATCCATAAGCAATCAGATAATCTGCTGAAAGAACTCACAAGTGAAAGAAGTGTATTGTTGGGTAATTTAGATGCGCTGTCATCTAAGGTAGAAGCCAAAGTTAGTGCTTGGAAAGTAGGTGTTGAACGGTCATTAGAAGTGGACAACCCTTTTTCCGATGATCAAGCGAATCTGAAAATATGGATGAATAATCACGATGTTAATGGATTACTAAAAAACTATATCTCATTTTGTCAGAAGGCTAAATATCACGTTGATTCTTCCTTTTGGCACAAAGAGTTGTTAGAGAAAAAGCCTAATGATACAGCTAGAAGTCTCCTGCTGTTAGATTGGCAGAAGAAGCTGGATAAATCTGTATCAGAGTGGTACTTCGAAACTCTGTCCAGAATGCGTGAAGAATTTTATAAACAGATTAGTGAATGGCTCAATTTGCTGGAAGAGTTGATGTACAGCTTGGAGAGTTTAGGTCTTGAGCCAGGAATGTACCTTGATTTATCTGATGCTGAATTAAAAAGTGGAAGTATAGAAGCACTAAAGAGATGGGCGGACTACCTCAAAAACGACAAAGGTGCCAAAAAGGTATCTGAGCTTTTAGGGAAAGTAAGGCAAATTGAGTCATCAACTAAAATTGAAACAGTATTGAAGTCGGTAGCATTCAAACAACCAGTTGTTGATATCAATTCAAAGGAAGAGATTGTAGGTGTGGTTCAAGGGAAGGATATTGAGCATGCGCTACCCTCTGAATTGGCACTTCTTTCGGATCCTGAAACATCAGTTCTTTTTGACCTTAAATATCTGGAATCACGCCTATTGAGTTTTGAAATGCAGGGCATTACAGAAATAGATCAGGAGGAGAGTATCCCCGTAGATGAATCTGTTGAAGAGGATTCGAATTTAGGGCCTATGATTTTATGCATAGATACGAGTGGTTCAATGTACGGTGCACCTGAACACATAGCCAAAGCTATGGCCTTGTACTTGTCTACTGTCGCTAGAAAGCAGGACCGAAATTGTTATCTAATTAACTTCTCAACATCTATTGTGACTTTTGATTTGACGGGTAAAAAAGGGCTGGAATCTTTGATTAAGTTCTTGAGTTCCTCTTTTCATGGAGGAACAGATGTTGCTCCAGCACTCCGTCATGCGACTGAGCTAATGAAGAGGGAGTTTTATGAAAACGCAGATGTTTTGGTTATCTCTGATTTCATCATGGGTGAACTACCAAAAAACGTTATGAAGAGCATTGAAGAGAAGAGAGAAAAAGGGAACAAATTTAATTCACTAGTCATCGGTGATTGTTTTATGTACCAACGGTCTAAGACGCAGTTTGATTTGGAGTGGATATATAATCCACATACTAGCAGTATTCAGGAGCTAGTTAACTTCAAACAAAGCATGAGTTTAGTGTAGATTGAAATTTACCACTCCGAGGGTTGCTCAACAAAACTGATGTCTTGCTAGTGAGCGATGGTGAATTTCCAGTTCCCTCGGGATTAAATAGGAAAATTAGCAACCGAAGAGAGAAGCAGGGGCTACAGGTACACGGTATACAAATCGGTAATTCTCACTACACATCAATGAGCAAAATTTGTGACCCTATTCATTACTGTTCGGAGTGGGTTGATTTAAAGCGTTAGCCGCTCGTTGGTGGTGCCAATCTTCTTTCAGCGCGATTAGCAGCCAAAAGTCACTAGCTTATTGAAGTAACTCAACTTTATTGAACCTAGTTATCATTGATTTAATCCTAAATATGGTAAATTCCACTTTATGCATATAGTCATGATAACTAGGACAAGGGATGTCAGAAGCGAAAGCCAATTTTGAGTACGCGATCTCAGACGCAGAGCAATTATTAGAGTGTTACGATCAGTTAAACGGATGCAACTCCAATTCTCAACCTCCAGAGGTGCTCAAGAGAGCCACTTTGATTATGACTCTTACAGCTTGGGAAACCTATGTAGAAGACATAGCAAAAGAGCTTGTTGATGCGAAGTATGGAGTCGTTAAGGGGTCTCAACTTGGGCGAATAGTAGAAAATCGGCTTGAGGAGCACCTCAAGTACTTCAACAATCCAGGCTCCAAGAAAACGAAAGCGCTATTCGAAGAGTTTTTTGGTATTGATGTTACTGAAGCCTGGATCTGGGCTAACTACATAACCGCGGATGAGTCTCGAACACAGCTTAATAAGTGGCTAAAAAAACGAGGTGAGGCTGTTCATCGCGCTCAAATCGACAGAACCGAAGCTCATATCGTCAAACGCGAAGAGTTGGATAAATGTATCCGGTTTTTTAGAGAATTAGTTACTGTTACTGATACACGGTTGGCGTTGTTGTAAATTTGTTTACGGTATTCAGATTACGAAAATCGATCGTCAAAATTTGAGCTACTACAGCCAAAACTATCATTGAACAAATTAGAGTCATTGAAGCAATCGCTGGTGGTGTCATCGAATATTGATGAGGAAGTTAACGAATCTGATGAATTCGTACGCCATTGCGATGATTATGGCGTTAACAGACGAGCAGATGAACTCAGTGTTTTGGTCGTTATCTGGCATGATTACCTTGGCGACAGTTATTGATATGGTTTGGCCATCATTCAAACGTTACTTGAAGAATCGAAATTCCTAATAACTTGAAAGCTTGTCTTATGCTTAATTCATTGATTTAAATGCAATTATAGTCCTTTTTGATTTGTCTTCACAATAGTGGACCTCGCCTCCAAATTTTGATAATAAGTGCGGTATTTCCATTGTTTCAACCAGGTGAACTTGGATAAAGCTCTTTTAAGCACTTTGGCAGTATATAGGGGTTTGATGGTTTATTGTGTTTGGAGCTATTGTTAGCTTACAACGGTTAATTAATGAGTATTCTAATAGGGTTATGATCAAATGGTAGAACATTTTACTCATCGTTCCAGATGCGTGGTAAATCGCTTTTTCACACTCATATATAGCCCTCACCACCGCTCTGTCTCGGGTTGAGCGTATTTTGGCATACTCAAACCAGTATTCCACTTCAGCTTCCATTGCCGCTTCTTGGCTTCGAGCAAATGAAAAGAGGAGGTAACGGTATTGCTGATGCTCGTATGCTTCGATGTCCGCTTTTAGTTTTTCAGCGTGCTTAATTGCCAGACTACGAATTTTGTTAAAATGAACCGTAGCTTGTTCCATGTTTTCATCGTGCTTATTGTAGTTGTCGATAAATAGAGCCTTGGCATCCATCACACCATTTTTAATGAGTTTGCCTAAGGTGTATTTGTTACCACTGCGTAGAGATGAGCCAGCAAGGCGATATTGATGAAATCGGTAGGCGATACCTTTAAATTGAGTGTTTGCGCTGTCGGGAATGAGTTCGATTTCAATGCCTTGGTTGAGAAGTGCCACTTCAAACTGAGCCAACGAGCAAGCAGAAGGGAGAGTACGAATCGCCGCATCCACTTTTCTTCTCATCATACGAATCACCGTTTTCTCTTTTTCGCCTTGTACATCAGTGTCGTAACTTGAGTGGAGTTCCTCTGAGCTTTGCACTGTTTGTAGCCCTAGCGTAACTTCTTGCTCCCTCATAATTTCTTGGGCTTTGAGGTGTGATTGCCAGTTCGAAATGATTTTACCTGTCAGTAAATCAGTCGTAGACGCTACAATATGGACGTGTTCATTGTCGGTATCGCAGTGTTTGAATGCGATATAACGAGCATTTCCATACCCTAGGTGCGTCATGAGCTTTTTAATTGTCTTTCGCCATTGGACTAGGGGTAACTGTTCCCCTTCCGCCAGGGAGACAACAAAGTGGCGAAAGGGCTGTTTCGTATTAGTATTAGCAAGATAAGCGCTTTGCAGTTCAGCAATAGCACGGCTCCAATCAATGTCTCGGGCATCTTGGTTCTTTGCATTCAGGGGAACCGAAGCGATTTCGTTGGCGCAGATAAACTGCGATGTTCCCCCGAGCTTGTCACCCTTTGAGCGACTTGAAGAATATTCAACCAGCAGTGTTACATCATCACTTTGCTTGGCACTATATTGAACTAACTGCGTGGCATCATGCACCGTTTGTTTATCATTCTTACATTGTAATTCCTCAAATATCATTACTGGCGTTCTCCACTTCTAGCTTGTTGCGGTAAAGCTCACGCAACGTACGGCTGTCCAAAAATTGCATGGCCAACAGCTCGGCGGTTTGAGAATTATGAGCGTCGATAGCGAGATTTCGGGTGAGTTGTAAATTCTGTTTTAGTTCATACAGAGCATCACCTAGTTGACGGGCTATTTCGTGGTCGTACGCAGGGTTACCTTCGTCAATGAGTGACTCCATCACTGTGGCGATGCGCTTTGTTTGCTTAAAGTACTCTGTGATTTCATCACTGCGTTGAGGTTTGACTGTGAGTTTTTGAGTTATGACCTCTCTCAGGAACCGACTCACTGATTTATAATTATAGCTGTGCATGACCTCAAGTAACTGCTGGTATTCGCTTTCAGTGAGATTGGTTTTCACTGCTTTGCAATACAGCTCTTTGTCACTTTTTCGTTGTTTTTTAAAATTCGCCTGAACGATACGAATTAACTTGCGTGCATTCATCAGCTCATTTTTATCGGCGTCATTGGGATGTTGGTGGAGATATAAAGCGTGAGAAAGCTCTGAAATAAAGGTTTGGTGTGAAGCGATGGCTACCCCAGATTCAATCGGCGAGGGTAACAGTCCTGCGAGTAGTGTAGTCAACTCATCTGCTGAGTAGCTGTGACTTTCAATGAATTCCGATAGTATTTGTTTATGTTTTCTAGATGTGCAGCGAATGACAGTTGCTGCGACTGTGTTTATATTAATATCCATTTTTTAAATTCTCTATTTATTATTTTAATTATTTAGAGTGTTTTGTGTTTTCAAGCGATAACGCCGAAGGCTGTTAGCGCAACCTCACCATGTGAGGCAAGTTTTCGTGCGTTTTTATTTGGAACAAATAAGGACGAGCGATATCAGCTTGTTACTGTTTTTGTTCTGAGTGTTTTTATTATAACGATATAATCAATGAGATTGGAAGTGTTTATTTTAAATAAGTGAAATGGAAATTATATGACGATTTTAATAATCCTGTGTTTACTGCGTAATATGACACGGAATTTGTCGAGTGCGACAGGGAAAGTGCGCGTTACGACATTGCAAATGCCGTTTGCGACAAAGCATTTGCGCTGCACTATCATTGTGTCTCTGGTGCTTTCAGTAGCTTTCAGGCTGTCTCACTGGAACTGAGTAAGTCGTTGTCGGGGCGGATATTACATAGATTAAGCTGAGTTTTATGGGGCGTAAAAATAAACGAGAGGTGTGATTATTGAGTGAAATGAATTAATAGAGAGGTTGTGTTAATACTTATCTATTCTTGATTGCTATAGCAGGCTATATCGATATGATGTTTAATATATGAAGTTTATATATTCTGCCTTCCGTGAAACATATAAGACATGTATATTTACTTCTGGTTAAATAAATACGAAAAAATGATTGATTTTCACTTTAAAACTCGAATATTATATTTTTAACGGCTCCTTGAGCCATAATAATAAAAATAAACGGAGGCGTCTCATGGCGCTTATACACCCAATTAATCAACTGAAAATAGAAAAAAAGGCTGACGTATTAAAACGCGTTGGTTTATCTCAAGCTACCTTACATCGCCGAATTAATGATGGCACATTTCCGCCCGCAGTACAACTGGGTCCAAAGGCTGTGGGCTTCATGTCGCATGAAGTCGATGCGTTTCTTATTGCCTGTGCAATAGGAGAAGACAAAAAACGTGTGGTCGCTGAGCTGCTTGCTCAGCGTCAGACGCTCAAACAAGCGAATCCGCTCCTGCAATATATGAACTTTCAGTAAGAGGCCATCGAGCTCTGCGCTAAAGCGCAGAGCTTAATTCAGAAATTGAACGCCTATTCATTTCAAGACAGTAAAGGCGTTTCTCCGTCTTTCTAGTGATAGGCGTCTTATCTATACCTGATTAAAAAACAATAATAAAAATAGGGATTAATATATGACTTATCGAATTACCAGCGAATTGACCATAAGTGGCGATTCAGAAAGGTGCAAAGCACTGTACCATAATATTGTTGACCACTTTGGTCAAATTGACTTCAACAACATTGTCCCGATGCCAGCGGCGATACAAAACGCCACGGATTACTTTATAAAAGAGCCGTGGATGATGCGTCATTGGGGGGCCTGCGGTGTATTTGAATGCGGTGTGCCTTATCGATGCTTTAATCCATGGAAAGATGATTTTCCTGCAGATATGGGGGACTATATTAATTTGCTTCGGTTTCAGGAAGCATGCGAAGAAGGGGCTCCGCATTTAGAACCAATCATATTCACCACACTAAATACGTATCCTAAGGAGATAGTTTTTGCTTTGTCAGACCAAAACCCGGGGTTAACGTTTGACGTTCGTTTTTATGACGAGCATTTCAGTTGTGCCTGTGGTCGGATGCGAATTTGCGATGGGAGAGTTATTCAGTCTAAGGTAGCGCCACACCATGAATTTATGACGAGAGAGCAGTGTCAGTTTTGGGAAAACTATGCGCATCAGTTAGCGGGATTATTGCCATTTGAAGCGACGTTTTAAGCCATCGGTACACTATGTGATGTTGTTTGGCAGAGGTTTGAGAGTAACAAGTGTATCGTATAGCGGGTTTTGGCAGCGCTGTCCACGCATCGACGAAAGAGTTTAAAAGCACAAATTGACAGCAAATCCAATGACGCTTTGGACCTAGGAATATTTGACGCATCTCAATTAATCTCTCCATCATAACAAACGCTACTACAATCACCTCTAACCCCTATAGGGGATAAAGTGATAATATCCCCTATAGAGGATAACTTTTACATTGGAGGCAGATATGCTCATAACAAGTCCTATGCAACTGGGAATATACCTACGTGATGTACGCAGAACTCAAGGACGCAACCAGACTAAAGCCGGCGACATTGTTGGGTTAAAACAGACAACAGTATCAAAGCTTGAACGCGATCCGGCCTCTTCTAGCATCGAAAGTCTGATGCGCCTTCTGTCATCTCTCGACCTAGAGCTACATATTCAAGATAAAGCTGTAAGCCGACAAGAAGCAAAGCTTCGTGAGCCAGATGATTGGTAAAACGCTGTAAAACAAAGCCAGCTTTATAATTAGGTTGTTCTCTCACAATCATCATCGGGTTAGCAAATCGATGAATGTGCGACCAGCTTATTTTTCCCCATTCCGCACTGGCAACTAAGAAGAAATCCTTCTCAGTTGCTTCCCCCAGTCACCGCGACAAACTTCTGCCCCATTATCAGTTTCGACCAAGATTTCGCGTTCGCAGCTGGATTTGCCTAAAGAAAAATCATTTGATGAATGCTAGTCTTATGTGGCTTTGGTGAGAGTTTATGCGGTCATTGAGGAGGTAATTAGAGATAAACTGCACAAGTCATTTCGATTTGACTAAAGCATGTTACATAAAATCGTACTTCGCTAGAGTTAGAGTCTGTCGACTGATACGCCACACATTCAACCTTTAAAACTTTCCTAGTCATGCGTCTTTCATTTCCCACCTCGTAAGCTTATTAACTCATTACCTCTTACTGAATAATTATCAAATAGCCACGCCAGAAGAATACATCTAGTGCCATATTGGTCTGTTTTTATTCTGTGGTTCAGTGCGAAATGTGATGAATTTCAAGGATATGGAAAATTCAAATCTAATGCTAAAGTGTTAGGTTTAGCTATTGTGTCAGGTGTTGTATAACAATCGAATCCATATTAGAACAAGCAGTATTCGAAGCTATTAAAGGAACGATTATGTTTTTGAACCGTTTATCAATAGATGAAAAGGAAGCATTTCTTGCTCTTGCTCATCATGTTGCGCATTCTGACAATGACTTTTCAATGGAAGAAGAAGTCTTGATTGCAAAGTACTGCATGGAAATGCAAATGGACGATATTGAGTATGATGCAGTAAGGTTTGATCTAGCATCAGTGCTCAATACTTTTGAGTGTGATAGCCATCAGAAAATTGCGTTACTTGAGTTAATGGCGCTTATTTATGCGGATGGAGAAGTTGCCAAGCAAGAGCAGCAACTATTGAATGATATGATTACGCACTTTGGACTTAATCCAAACTTGGCGATTGTTTATCGTGAGTGGTCTAAGAATATCTTATCTCTATTCACCCAAGGTGAAGCATTGATCCACCTATGAGTTACCCGTGCACCCGTTGCGGCTTGTGTTGCCAACAAATTCAACATGTACCTGAGTTGAAAATCTTTCACAACGGTGATGGTATTTGCTTGTACTTCAATGCTGATGTTGGCTGCACAATATATCAAGAGCGACCTTTAGTGTGCCGAATTGATGAAGGGTATCAGCAGCTTTTTGAAAACCAGTTTTCATTAACAGATTACTATCTTAAAAATGCTGAAGTTTGCAATTACATGCAATTGGAAGCCGAGCTTCCAAGTCATTACAGAGTTAAATTAAAAGATGGACAAACATAAACTATTGCAGTTTTTACCAACGGATGAGCAGAATGTAAACCGTTTGCTGTACTTGAAAAATAATGCGACTAAACCACGTATAGCAGTGTTTGGGAAATATAATCACGGTAAAAGTACATTATTAAATGCTATGGTAGGCGAAGCGATTTTCAAAGCAGCAGATAAACGCGAAACCATTGAGAACAAAGAGCTTGAACAAGATCATGTTATTTGGATTGACACCCCTGGGCTTGATGCCGATGTGCATAAACAAGATGACAAAGCTGCCATTAAAGGTGCGTTTGAAATGGCTGACTACTTGTTTTTAGTTCACCAAGCTCAAGCGGGTGAGCTAGATAAATATGAGATGCAAATTTTCCAACAATTAGCACGTCAGGACAAGAATTACAGTAAGAAGATGTTTTTAGTCTTAACGCAAATCGATCAAAAGTCTGCCGATGAAGTAGCTATTGTTGAGGAGAAAATTCGCCAACAATTACTAGGGAGTCTTGATTTACGTGATTTACAAATCATTTCTGTGTCAGCGCATCGTTATAACAGAGGTCTTCAAGAGGACAAAGCGGTTTTCTGCGAAAAGAGTGGTATCCATGCGCTCTTTGATCTGACTGCTACTTTAGTGTCTGAGATTGATGAATTACGCAAGAAAGAAATGAAACGCTTGAAGTCTAAACTATTGCTGGATTTTTCTGCGCAAAAAGAGGCATTGAATGCAGAGTTAAAAGGGCTACGCTCTCAGCAGAGCAGTGAACTTAGTATGTTAAAGCGTGACGTAAAACAATTATCAGCAGCCTTGGTTTAACCAAGAACAGTAATGTAAATAGTAGGAGTTAATTATGGCTATTCCTTGGTTAATTGGCGCTGCAGTGGTAGGTGTCGTTGGTGTTGTCGGTGCCGCATTATCTGATGATGATTCAAGTTCGAGTGCTAGCTCGGGCTCACGAGAATTAGAGCGAGAGAGAGAAAGAGCAGAATCTGAACGAAAAGCAAAAATAGCACAAGCCGAACGAGAAGCAAAAGAGCGGAAAATTACAGAACAAAATCGAGCGCACGCCAATCGTTTTATTAATAAATATAGCTTGTCGATTTCAGCAGATTCATTAGTCGCGGCATCAAAAAATAGCAATCTTGAAGTTACGGCAATTCAAGCATTTCAAGAAAGCAAAAAATCGACTAAACAGGCACGACAAATCGAACAAATTAGTAAGCAGCTAGAAGAAATGAAGCAGCTTGAAAACGATTTAATCAATTTGTAAGAGAATGGAAAAATGACCAATAGCAACCCATTTCTTACTGCGTTAGAAAAATTTAAGTCAGACTTCAAATACATATCGGATAAAGAGCAGGATTTAGTTGCAATAAAATCCGCTTTGGTTGTAGAGCTTACCCAAGCAGCTCAGTTTAGTAGCAAGCGGATCAATGAGCAGCATCCATTGTTTAAATTGGCGACACAACTAAAGGCTTCCATCTATCAAGGGGTGCTAAGTTGGGATGCAAAATTAGAAGAGGCGTCACCAATGCGAGCGCTCAGCGAGCAGTTTGCTGATCGTGTTATTTTACTTGTATTTGGCAAAGTGAATGCAGGTAAAAGCTCGTTTTGTAATTACTTAACGAATCTATTTGCTCCTGAACAGATTAAGCGTTTTTGCTTTAAAGACGGCAAAGTTAAATATTTTGAGGGTGCGTTTGCCGAAGGTGTCACCGAGACTACCGCTCAGATCCAAGGTGTAGAGCTGGGCTCAAACTTGGTGCTATTAGATTCACCGGGGCTTCACTCGATAGTGGATGAAAACGGTGATCTCACTCGTCTCTATACCGACAGCGCAGACGCTATTTTATGGCTTACGCCATCAAGTTCTCCAGGGCAAGTACAAGAATTGCAAGATCTCAAGCTTGAGCTTGAAAAGAAAAAACCATTACAACCCGTCATCACGAAAAGTGACGTATTGGTAGAGGATTGGTGTGATGAGGCGCAAGACCTTATCCAAAAAGTGGAAAATAAATCAGCCCAAGTTCGCCAATTGCAGCAAGAAGATGTGCATAGCCGAGTCACGGCATTAGGCGGTGTTGATGATTTGAAAGAAGCGGTATCCGTATCGGTTCATGCGTACAAAACACTTACAGCGACCTCTGAGAACGCATTACAAGAGGCTGGCTTGCAAACGCTGTTTGAACGCCTGGTAGTAATAGTGAACGAAGCTAACCAATATAAGGTGGTTAAAGCTAAGCGCCAAATGATTAACTTCTTGGATGGTGAAGTACTGCATTCATTGAATGAAAATGTTTTACCGCAAGTGCGAGAGTTGCAGCAACTACTAACAAAAACAACGTATAACTTACGCCAAAAGCAAAATGTGATGTCGAGCCAGATTCTTGATAACGTACTGTGTGAAGTACCCTTAATCGTCGATAAGCACATGAACAACCGCGATAAAGAAGCGATAAGTCGTGAGCTAAACCAATTAATTGAAGAGCAAATCAGCAATACGTTGACGCAGGAGCTATCTGGCTACGTTAACAATATTCAGCGTGTTTCAGGCGACCTGTCGAGTGGCAGTTTAGGTGATTTTGATGATATCACTATTGACGTTAAACAGGTCACGGGTAGGCGAGCGTCGAGTATCGCTTCGAGTGCTGGTGGATTAGGCGGGGCAGCTGCTGGGTTTGCGGTGGGTGGACCTATTGGTGCTTTGATTGGTGGTGCGATTGGCTCTTTTGGCGGCAATAAACTCGGTGAACGAATCTTTGTCGAAATCTCCACTCACAAAGAAGCGGTTGGGGTCTCGCCAGATCAAGTCATCCTAACCACATCAGCAGCAGTACGTCAGCAATTGCCACAATTGGTAGAACACGTCTTTAGTGATGTGCAAACATCTTTCATGCCCTTACAGCAATACGCTGATTCCATAGTAATTGCGATTGAAAACTGTGCTTCAAAAACTCAAGCATTGAAGGTATAAATTATGAGAAATCCATTTATTGAAATTACTCAGAACCTTGATGAATCAAAGTGTTTAGTTGGCGCCTATCATCCGAATAATCAGATTGAACGTGTTTATGCCGAGTTAAAAGAAAAGCTAGATGATAACACTCTGCAAGTCATGCTTTATGGTGCGTATAACGCAGGCAAAAGTACATTGATCAATGCGCTTATTGGTCAAGAGAAAGCAACCGTAAATGACATTCCGACCACCGACACGGTTGATTACTATGATTGGAACGGGTATCGACTGTTAGATACTCCAGGAGTCAACGCTCCCATTGAGCATGAACAGACTACAATTGAGCAGATTAAACGTACTCAAGTGATGTTGTTTGTCATCCGAGAAGGGGACCAAGATTCAAAGGATCTTTATCATCGATTATTTGAAATGATTAAGCTGAATAAGAAAATTTTCATTGTACTTAACCATCAGCTTACGAACGATTCAGATAAAGCAACAGCTTATCAGAAGATCCTTCAGATTCTTTGTCATAAAGCTTCTGAATATGGCGTGAGTAATGAAAGCATTCAGCATATTAAAGTGTTACCAATGAATGCGAAAACGGCATTGACGGGACGTTTAAAAGATAATCACCCTCAGTTGCTTGAACGCTCTGGTTACAGTGAGTTCATTGAGGTGTTTAATGACTGGTTAAAATCAACAGACAACCAAGACAATCAACTGTCAGCAATTCAGAGTGCAGTTAATGAACTTTGGTACCAGCCAGCGGTAAACCAACTGTCCACGACAGACACCTCAGAACATAACGAGATATTGATGCGTTGCCGAGAAGATAAGCAAATGCTTGTAAGTCGCCAACGCTCGTTAGTAATAGAAGCAAGAAATATGATCAGTCATGAACTGATGTTGATGAAGTCTGATATCAGTGGCTGTATACAGAGTACACAAGATCAAGCGCAACTTGATAGCCAGTTGCAGCGTTTAATTGACCCAATTGGAGACAAGCTAGAAGCGTGGATCAACGATAGTTTGGGTGAAGTTAAGGGTCTACTAAACGTTGAGGTTTCTCACCGCTTACAACAAAGTTTGAGCTCAAATAATTCTGAGTATCTAGACAAGGTGGTTAAAGGGCTTGGAAATATGGGCTCCGCTGACAATATCAAGGGCTTACTACTTCAAGGTCGTAAGTTAAAGATCCCGGGTTTAAAAGGACGATGGGAGAAAACGTTGGGTAAATGGGCAGGAAAAGGTGCAATCGCTGTTCAGCTACTTACCGCGTTATGGGATGTGTATAGCGAAGGCAAGGCGCAAGATCAGCAAAACGCTCAAGAGCGTCAAGCGGCTGTTAGTTTATATCAGGCAGTTGATGAGATCTGTTCAGTGGTTAAACGTGAGTATGGCAATACTTCTGAGCGGGTGATTACCGAAATCCTCAATGCTCAGATTCGCGCACTTGATGATGAAATCGCAAAAATTACAGCAGAAGAAAATCAAACTCAGCAAGATTTGCAACAAGTGCTGGACTTTCAGAATAAACTCAACTCGATTGGTTATTAGGACGAAAGAAGAGGTATTCACTCAAAACATTACTCATAAGCTCACGAACACCGCCCATAGAGTTCTGCCGTACTAAGTGAGGATGTAGCTCTCGCTTTCGGCTGTGTGTATGAAGGACGATGGTAAATCCCAACTCACCTTGGTTTTGCCTGTGAGCAAAGTCTTTTAACGTAGATGAAGCCACACGGAACATGGCTTGATAAAGCGCTCGGGGAGCAGATCGAGCTAAGCTTCTCAGTTCATAAGGTAATGTGAAGGTTACCATGTAGTAATGAACTGGAAGCGGCTTACTTTTCTGTCTTTCAAGCCAGTCGGATGTTGTACGATGCTGACATTGAGGACTGTGACGATTTCCACACGAGAGAGTGAGACGGTCGTCATGGTGGCAGTGGGAGCAATACCACTGCGAAAGTCCTTGTTTCTCTGTTTTACACCGTAGCATGGCAGAGATGGATCGTTTGATATCGCTGTTAAAGTGATGCCCATAGTCTTGTTCAAGCTCGTGACGATGTTGGCGTAACAGGTCGATAAAAGTGCTCACACGGTCAACTTCCAGTCGAGATGCAGGCGGTCAGCCAGTTGATTGAGGGCTTGATTAGCATCATGTAACTTGAGTTGTGTGAGTTGAGTATAACGAGCCGTTGTATTTCAACTCGCATGACCGAGAAGTATTTGCAGTGAACGCAGGTCAAGCCCTTGCTCTAAGAGGTGGGTTGCAAAGCAATGTCGAAGTGAGTGAGGTGTAATTCGCTTATGAATACCACATCCTATACAACCTGTTTAAGCGCTTTTTGTGCTCCTTGATCATTAAAAGCGACATCGCAACACTTACCTTTGCTTAGGAATAACAGTTGGGGATGTCGGTGGGAACACCAGTATCGGCGTAAAGTATGAAGCGTTCTGTGAGGGAGTGGGACCAATCGATCTTTGCCGCCTTTTCCATAGCGAATATGGACTTGCATATTATGATTGTCGATATCAGCGATGTGAGATTGAGAGCCTCATTAATCCGAAGCCCCATCGTGTATAAAGTAAGAATAACACTCGGTAACGGGGTTCACGGGTGGTGTTAATAATCTGAGCGGCTTGCTCAGGAGAAATGATATTCGGAAGACGTTTGACTTTCGGAGGCTTGAAATGCCGATCCATTCCCACTGTTTGTTGAGCGTATGTTTGTATAAGAATTGAAGCCCACAGCGGTCAAGTTTAATCGTGCTCCAGGAGACCTGCCCAATCAGTTGACTGAAATATCGTTGCAGGCCTTCAATGGTCAGGGTATCAGGATACCGATCAAAGTTCTCGGTGATACGTCGCACAGCCAGAGAGTATGCAGAGATGGTTTTTGCTCGCTTACCTTGAAGCTTGAGTTGGGTAAGGTGTTGTTGATATAAGGCGTCAAAGCGCTCCTTTTCAGACGGGGTCATAGTGTTTTCTCTCCAGTAACACACCACCGACATGATGGTGTTACTAAAGAGTATGATTGTTGGTGCTTATTCATTTCTGCCGCGGGGCGGCTTCGTTCAACTCACAAATGTCCAAAAGAGAGTAAAACAGCTTTCTTAAAAGAAAGCTGTATCTCTAGTTCTAATGCCATGTTTGAGATGTTCAAGGTGTCTAAGTTGGTATTCTGGTGTTACGCGTGTTTCTCTCAATCAAGGTTTTAAAATCAAGAATCTTCTTCTGATTTCTGAGCTTAGTCATGGCTTGAGCGTCATCCACGACACAAATCCCTGCTGCCGTGTTTTGACAAAATTTCGAAGCGAGGCAACGTACCTCTATGACGGCAGCTTTATCTCGGCGATGCGCTTGTAAAGTCAGGAGCGATTTCGGTTCGTCATACTCAATGAATTCGTAATCTCTGAACAGTAAAGCAAAACTCACCGCTGCTGCTTCGGCGTCTGTAGCGGGAACAGTGGCATAATGGCTTCGGGTGATAGGAACGGAGTGAATTGAGTAATCATCATTGAGTAATACCGATAAGTTTGGATGCATGTCAGCAATATGGCCTTGAATGTAGTCTCTGCGTATATCTTGATAAAATTTCTGGTATTGGAAGTACGAGAGCGTAATGCCGTGGCTAATATCCCAATTGTTATCTCGTAGTAAATCACTAAAACAATAATCATCAATCTTCAACAGTTGCTTGAAGTTGTCAAAACCACCCAACACACGTTTAATCTGCCTTGGACTCACTCCACGATCGAGCAGGTCAGTTTCATTGAGATATGGTTCAGTGCGTAATATCGTGGTGACTAGTTCAATGAGACCGATGTCTACCGCACTGATACCTTGCATCAGAAGCGGCGCAAAGTAGTCTGAATGGGAGTAAGCTAGGCCTTCATCGAGTGCAGAAATGACGCTGAGGCGTATCGGGTTAGTCATCATCATGGTTAAACTCCTAATTAAGAGAAAAGGGGACGTGTCAGTCTTGGGGTAGTGCAATAGCCTCGATAGGTCAGCCAGCGAAAGTAAAAGTGTACTGCATCAATACGCTGTTTTTGCTCTTTGTGGCATACGTTAGATTGGCGGAGTGACTCACGATATTGACGAATGTCTTGTGTCTGTATGTATAATCTTTCATTGCTGCTGGAGTGGTTGTCGTCAACGAAGCGTAAAAAATGATGAAGGTAGTCTGCAATCTGATTGAGTCTGAATTGAGACATTCCTGAATGCTCACGCTCTGCCATCAATTCACTTAACCAGTTGAAGTATGGAAAACGAAGTTCCTCTTCTGAATAGCTCAAGTCTAGAGGGGGCAAGGTTGGGAAGTCGCCTTTTGTCGGTTTGTGTTTGTAAGCACGAACCACAGGAAAATGCTTAGCCACTAAGTGTATTTGCACTAATAATTGCTGACTCAATGACAGAGAGTCGGGAAGGGCATGGGGGTTGTTTTGGAAAAAGAACTTAGCTTGTAAGCGCACTGCTTTCGCTCTGCTTATTGCATGTTTCGGTTCGTCTGTTTTCAGTGCTACAAAATAGTGGGGCTTAATATGGCCTGATATTTTTAATGAAATCGGCGGTGTGATTTTGACTTGATAAATGCCATGCTGATTGGTGGAAATATGATGGGCGCGAAGCTGACGGTGTTGTTTTACTCCGATGTTTCCGTTTTGACGGGGCAGGGCAAGGCGTCCTTTTCGACGTAAGCGGCGCAGTGCTTGCATTTCACTAAAGCGAGGATGTTCGCTGATGGGTTTTACCTCAAATTGGCTTAAGTGAGTTTGATGTAAGTTCGAATTTGGCATAGGCGTGATTCCTTCTTGGCTGAATTTAGGATGCAGAAAGCTGCACCCTAAACTGGTTGAGGGTGTCATAAGTGACGGTGAGTTAAGTGGTGTCAAGCCATTCAGGCTCAGTGGTAATGCATGCTGAAGCGCTGGTTATGCGCTCTGTTTATTCTCCGCTTGATATTGTCCTGCAATCGAATAGTAGTTGCCTGTCGATTCCACAATATAATCGCTCCAGAATTGAAGAATTTCGTATCGTTCATCGAGATACAACGCACTGTTGTATGAAGCTCGAGTGGTGTTCTTATCTAAATGAGCAAGACACATTTCAATTGCATCTTCACGGAACTGTTTGTGTTCATTGAGATACGTGCTAGCAATGCCCCTAAACCCATGACTGACGAGCCTTCCTTTTAAACTAGTGAGGTTGAGTGATGAATTCACGGCGTAAGGACTTATGTGCGGGAATTTGGTATTCGGCTTGTCAGATGGAAATACGTGGACGTGCTCTCCTGATATTGGTCGAATGAACTCTAATATCCCTAACGTGTAGTCATTCAGCGGCACCAAATGCTCACGTTTGCTTTTAGTGTAGAAAGCTGGGATTGTCCAAAGTTTATTCTTAATGTTGATATCACACCAGCGCATGGCAGCGAGTTCATCTGCGCGAGTCATCGTGTGCATTTGCATTTCGAACGCGCAACGGGTGACGGGTTTCATTTGGTTGTTTGACATGATAGCCATCACTTCACCAAGTTCGTTTGGCGGTACTTTGAGCATGTGAGTGACTTTCGATTTGGCAAAGTTGTCTTTAATATAGGCTAAGCAATTAGATTTAATGATGTTTGAGTTTACCGCGAATTTCATCACTTGATTGGCAATGCAGCATGCACGCTTAACATTTTCTAATTGTCCTTTAGCTTGCATAGGTTCGATGACCGAAATGACTCCAGCGGCGGTGATATAGGCCATAGGGAGGTTGCCTAGTTTAGGATATAGGTTACGTTTTAAGAAAAGACGCTTGCGATGTGACGAGCGTACTTTGTTGGTGATGCGGTCGATTTCATCTTGCCCGAATACCGTGCCGTTAATTCTAGCTCTCTCACGTTCTTCGACAATCAGCTTTTCTCGGTTAGTTGTCTCTTGAATTTCTTCTTTCAGAAGCATCTTTTCTGCGACCGCTTTAAAGGTCTGTTGGCTTTCAACCAAATGGTCTAACTTCTGCTTTTCACGAAACAGTTTTGGGTCAATACCGTTCGTCATTTGCTTACGAAGCTCTTTAGCGACCTTGCGTACTTCGTCCAGCGTCATATTAGGGTATGAGCCAAGCCCCATTTTTTTACGCTTTTTAGTGCTAAAGTCTGTGTAGATAAATAACCAGTTCTTAGAGCCGTTTTTACGTATTCTTAGGTAGAGGTTTCCACCATCTGATAGTGAATATTCTTTGTCACTTTTCGCTGCATTCTTGATTTGTGTATTTGTTAATTTATTGATAGCCATGCTGCTACCCTCCTGTTTATCTATTTGTTCCCCTTCAAATTATCAATCGATTTTGGGGTACGCAAGGGGGTGCTAGAGCTGTGAGATGTAGTGAGAAAAGGTGACTGTGAAAGAGTGTTATGTTATTTTAAATCAAACGGTTAGGTTGTTTTTTGAGAGGTGGTGAGTCATGGTGATTAGTGTCTGGGAATTCTTAAGAGGGATTCTCAACGCTTGGCAGTTTTGGTTCAAAGTTGAGCTTTTGTGTTTATGGCACAATGGTTTAAGTTAGGTGGTATCGCGTTGTTCACCCCTTAACGCGGCGTTATGTGGTTGGAGAAAAATTATGAATCCATCAGCGGTTCTTGTTCATGTCCCAGATGTAGCGAAAGGTCTTGAATGGTACAAGAGAGCTTTTCCAGAAGCCGTTCCGGTTTATCATCCTGACTTTGACTTCACAGCGCTTGATATAAATGGTTTCTCACTAGAAATAGTCCAAGCAGACAAAAAGGTTGGTGCTGGTAAAAGTGGCACAGTTGTTTACTGGTCAGTAGATAACTTATGTGTTGCCTTGGCTCATTTTGAAGAACTCGGTGCGTACCTTTATCGTGGACCAATGGAAATTGAAGATAGGCTTTCAATGTGCCAAGTTGAGGACCCATTTGGAAACTTAATAGGACTACGTGGGAAAACCACATAACAAATTGTTTAAGAGGGATTCGCAACGCGTGGCATTTTTACTATGCGTTAGTTTTAGTGTTTAAGGTGGTATGCGGCGGCTTTGGTATTGCGTTGCTCACCCCTTAACAAGGCGTTAGCTTACGAATGGAATTCATCACAAAGGAGATAAGCATGGAAGAAATACAAGATAACCCATACTTACTTGCTTCACGTTGGTCTAGAGTTGGGGCGGCAATAATTGATTCAGTTGTACTAGGCATTATTATGCTACCTTTAGCGTATTTTACAGGTGGCTTTGACGGTCTTGCACAAGACCCTCCGGTAGAGCCTTCGTTTAGCTATCAGGTAGTGATGGCACTATTGGGTTTTAGTCTTTACTGCGCAGTTAACTGGAAACTGTTGGGACAATCTGGTCAAGCTGTAGGTAAAAAAGCCATGAAAATTAAGGTCGTGAACATGGATGGAAGCCAAGCCAAGGTTCAAGACCTTGTGTTTAAACGCTATGCATTTATGGTGTTTATTGCTTACATCCCACTAGTTGGTGGGATATTAAACCTAATCAACCTTATAATGATTTTCGGTAAACAGAAACGAGCACTGCATGATAGGGTGGCGAAGACGCGAGTAATCTTAAGCTAACAAAGCGTTTAAGGCAGATTCGCAACGCTTGGCAGTTTTGGTTCAAATCGGGTTTTGTGTTTACGGTGCAATGGTTTAAGTTAGGTGGTAGCGTCGCTCACTACTTAACGCGGCGTTAGCAGTCAAGGATGAGTATGAAACCAAATTATCAAGTTCATGAAGACATGTATGTTGAAGCTCGCCAAACTGGCTGGGAAGGTTGGGGTGGCAATGAGCGAATGTCTAAAGCAGTTTTAGTGGATCGTTTTCTAGAGCTATGTGAACGACCCAAGCAAGGTAAACTCCTCGAATTAGGGTGCGGTGAAGGGCATCATTGCCGAGCTTTCCAGAAGTTGGGTTTTGCGGTAACAGGTATAGATATCTCGCCAACCGCAATTGCATGGGCAAAGGAAAAAGCTAGAGCAACAGCAATTGAGGGGGATTATTATACAGCTGACCTAACAGTAGAGTCTCTTGAACTTCCAGAACGTTATGATGTTGTGATAGACGGTAATTGCTTACATTGCATTATTGGCGCAGATCGAGCCATATTCTTGGGTAATGTTTATCGTTCACTATCTGAAAATGGGGTATTTTTCGTCAGTAGCTTGTGTTCTAAAGATGAAAATAGCTTTGAAATTTATAGGGATAACAGTCCATATCGTCATGTTGCCTCTCAAAGTGGTCTAGTCGTTGAACTTGAGCAAGCTGGGTTTCAAGTGCTTCATGTCAGTGTCTATGAACGTGAAACTTCAAACCACATAACGGTATATGCAATAAAAGCGTAATTTGGTGTGGAAAAAACTGCTAACAAACTGTTTAAGAGTGATTCGCAACGCGTGGCATTTTTACTATGCGTTGGTTTTAGTGTTTAAGGTGGTATGCAGCGGCATCGGTATTGCGTTGCTCACCCCTTAACAGGGCGTTATGCGACTAAGCAAAAAATCTTCTATCTCTCTCTTTTTCGCTCTCTTTGGCAATCGGTTCTCGGTGTCGGCAATTTAGCATTGTCGGCCTAAATTCTTGAATCACTCGCGCCGTAAAACATGCCAAAGTTCGCGGGTTGCCTCATTGGTTTTCAGAGTTGGTTTGTGGCGAGGTTGGCTGGCGCAAAGTGTGGCAAGGGCAAGTTTATCGGCAGTTCTTCTTCGCTGGTCGTCCGCAGCGTTGAGTTTCTCGAAGCAAAAGCTGAGTCATGCGCTGGAATTCACCATTAGTCACTTGTCGGAAGTGAAGCTGTAACATAGTGACTTCGGTTGTTCAGTGAATCACAAAAAGTGCTTGGTTTGTTTGTGGTTTTTCGTGTCTAAGGTAATCTTTCAGTGCCCAACTTGGCTTGGTAGGTGAATTCGCATAACAAACAATTCAAGCAGACCCTCAACGCTCGGCGATTTTGGTTTGCGTCGTGTTCGGTGTTGCCAAGCAATGCGGAAAGTGAGCCAGTGCGTTTCGGGCTACTTAATTGGGCGTTAGTTTGCTTTCGAGTATAAATAAAGTCTGAGTGGTATTAAAAATGGAAGAATTAGTATCAGCGTTTTTTAGAGCAGTGGGTTCTGTACTAAAAGTAATTGCTCAGTTGAAGTTAGTGGAACTTATGGGTTATTCCGTTGGTTGGGTTGTCGCTAAAACTTTTACATTAGGAAGTTTTCCTTCCTCATCGGTAACAGACTCAGAGCGCGTTAAAGTAAACTATATTGGGTTTCTGAGCATACTGCTGTGTTTGGTCGCGATTGCTCTGCTAAATAGGGGCTAAGTATATATATAGCAACGCAACTAACAAAGCGTTCAAGAGGGACAGTCAACGCGTGGCGACTTTGGCTTAAATCTTGGCATCGGTGTCTAGGATGGTAAATTTAATTTTGGTGGTAGCGCGTTGCTGCCCCTTAACGCGGCGTTAGCCCTCACGAAAAGGTACATGTAGTCATGAAAGGACGTTGCCCTAACTGCAATGCAGAGTCTGAGTCGATTCCTCTTAGCCAAAAGTGTTCTCAATGTGGAGAGTTCTCAAATGACTGGGTTATTTTTGATTGGGAAGGATACTGCAGATTCAAGAGAGTAATGATTAGATGTAATTGGGTCCTTTTGGTATTGTGCTCTGCTAATTTATTGGCAATTGTACTAGGCGATGCTGATCCAATTCAGTGGCTATTCTGTTTGCTCATTATTCCAGCAATAGTGAGTTTAACTAGGTCTTATCATGCAATCGCTAACTCTAAACACTATAAAGGACATCGCTTAAAGGATATAAGCCCATGGTTTCCTTTGTTGTAAAGGGCTAACAAACAATTTAAGAGTGATTCAGCACGCATGGCATTTTCGCTATGCGTTGGTTTTAGTGATTAAGGTGGTATGCGGTAGCTTCGGTATTGCGTGCCTCACACCTTAATTGGGCGTTATGAGTAAAGGAGACATTGTGCCATTAAAGGAAAGTAATGATTGGTCAACATTAGTTCAAATGGCTGTTGAATTAAGAAAATGTGATGACTTAGGGTTAATAAACGCATCAATTACATTGTACTTTGTTTATATCGATACTTTAAGTAGTTTGTCTCGCCCACTAAATGTTGCAAGAGGTAGTAGAAAATATTTTTGTGACTGGGTTGATCGCTACTTAAAAGCACATGAAGATCAACCATATCAATATGTAGGCAGGCATGTTTATGCTGCAAGATGTGCATTTCTACATGCACATTCATCAGAAGCGTTATTACATGAGGAAAATTCGGATATTCCAATGTTCGCGTATTGTGATGGTGGACAACATTACTTTGAGCCAACGGTTGAAAATAGGATGGTAGTCATTGGTACTCGAGCTTTCGTGAATGATGTAATTAATGCAATGTCTGATTTTATGGATGAGTGTGGTAATGATATTAATTTGAAAGCTCGTGTTCAAAGTCGGTTAGGAGGCGTACTGCAAAAAAGACCGATGCCAATTTACTCATAACAAACAATTTAAGAGTGATTCAGCACGTTTGGCATTTTCGGTTTGGGTTAAGTTCAGTGATTAAGATGTTCAAGTTGAGTGTGGTGGATGCGTGCTTCACACCTTAATTGGGCGTTATACGTTTAAGGAGAAACGGTGTTTAAAAGTACACATATTTACTATCGATTTAAGAAGGGCGAAGTCCAAGCCACGCATGTGGAAAGTGGTAAAGTTGTAAATAAAACTTGTTCAGCTTTAGCTCATTCTAGAACTTTAATGGGTGATTTTTTTGAGATTGAAAGGTGCCTTAAAGATATATCGGCTGAGCTCTTACCTAAAACACTTTTTTCGCTTTCACCAATAGCCATAGTTCAGTTGCTTGAAGCATCAGAAGGTGGTTATACAAATGTGGAAATTAGGGCTTTCCGCGAGGCTATTTTAGGCACTGGAGCTAGGCGCGTGTATTTCCCAGAATCCAAGTCAGTTCTATCGTCAAGTGAAATAAAAGGCCTTAGTTTTAGGGAACTGCCCAACGTATAACAAAGCGTTTAAGAGGGATTTGGCACGCGTGGCATTTTTAGTATGCGTTAGGTTCAGTGTTTATGGTGCTTTGCGGTCGTTTTTGTATTGCGTGCCGGCACCCCTTAACGCGGCGTTAGTTGCCAAGGCGAAAAACGCAGCTAAAGCGGAGCATTTAGGGCTAAGGTCCGTGTGTTTTTGGCT
Source organism: Vibrio sp. YQ_11 (assembly GCF_043103065.1). Lineage (NCBI taxonomy): Bacteria > Pseudomonadati > Pseudomonadota > Gammaproteobacteria > Vibrionales > Vibrionaceae > Vibrio > Vibrio sp. YQ_11. The sequence continues at coordinate 56,662 of NZ_JBICJM010000021.1, forward strand.
CGGTTTTCGTATTTCAATTTCTAGTTATTTGGGTTTGTAAAATCGTGCGTTGGTTTCTTTTGTGGTTGTATCCTCTATTTCAGAAACCGCTTTATATGTTGAAAGTTAGCTCTGTAACACTGTTTGTCCAAAGGCGCTTTTTGGTGTTGTTTGCTCGTTTTCTACGGCGTTGTATGTTCCAAGTGGTTTCAGTGACAGGCGCTTGGAAACTGCGCCTGATTTGAGTTTCTTAAAACACTAAAAGTAGTGTTGGAAAAGCGGAAATTAACATCAAATCAAAGCTTTAGGTTTGGCAACTAACAAAGCATTCAAGAGGGATTCACAACGCTAGGCAGTTTTGGTTTGAACTAGCTTTAGTGTTTACGGCACAATGGTTTAGGTTGGGTGGTTTGCGTTGTTCACCCCTTAATGCGGCGTTATAAGGCTTGGAGAAATATGGAACTAAATTGTCTAATTGATTCAGAGTTACTCTCGCTTAATCAAAGTTTTGATGATACCTATATTGAAATGCTATTCCTTTTAGAGTCCGATCAGAAGGTCAAACTCTTTGTCAGTAATAAGCAAGGTAAAGCGATAACTGTTCGTTTTAAGGGAATGCAGCTATCTGCTAGAAAGACGACTTTAAGTGATATTCCAACATTAGGTGAAGTTGAAGGAGTCTCTTATTTACAAGGCTCCCTTGCGTTAGAAGGTGACTTCGGGCTAATTGAAGTTGATGGTCAGGATATTGTCCTTGAGCCCGCCTTATAACAAATTGTTCAAGAGTGATTCGGCACGCGTGGCATTTTTACTATGCGTTGGTTTTAATGGTTAAGGTGGTATGCGGAGGCTTCGGTATTGCGTGCCTCACACCTTAACAAGGCGTTAGTTTGCAAGAGGAAAAACGCAGCTATATCGCAAGATCTAGTGGTAAAAGCTCAAAGTCGAAATTGTCGTATCGGCGTTCAATTTCAGTGTTAATTAGTGTGGTGAAAATCCAAAATTGGCATCGTTTCAACGGTTGATTTGTTCTTTGGTGCGGCGACTTTTGGGTTAACTGAGTTGAACTTTTTTTCTGAAACTCTGCTCGTTGAGTTTGTTGGTACAAAAGCCGATTTACTCGCTGAAATGACGTTTTCTCTGGTGTGGAAAATTTACGTGGTTTCAGTGACTTTGTTGAAAGTCCGCATTGTGAGATTTGTTTTCCAAAAGCACTTTTTGGTGTTGTTAGTCCGTTTTCTACGGCGTTGTTCGTTCCACGTGGTTTCATTGAGTAGCCGCTTTGAGACTACGCCTGACTTAAATGCATCAAAGCACATAAAGTTTATTGTTTGCAAAGTTTAAAATAACGTAAAATCAACGCTTTGGGTTTGCAAACTAACAAACTGCTCAAGAGGGATTCGCAACGCGTGGCATTTTCACTATGCGTTGAATTTAGTGATTAAGGCGGTGTGCAGAGGCTTCGGTATTGCGTTGCTCACCCCTTAGCAGGGCGTTATGTTACTGATTTTACTTAGGTGTTAAGAGAAATAAGATGTCAATTAAATATCATTATACTAATTTAAATGGTCTTTTTAATATTTTGAACTACCAAACCTTACGATTTGGTAATGTAAATATGATGAACGATCCAAATGAATTGGAAATGGGGAAATCATTTTTAATTTGCTATTTACAAGATAAGTATAATACGAATCACTTCGACAGAAGAACAATTGAAGGTTTAACAAACCCGAGCTCTAATGTTGATTCTTATATATTTTGTATGAGTAGTGTACCTGAAGATTTGAATCAATGGCGAGTTTATGCAGATAATGGAAACGGTGTTCAATTATCAATTAATACAGACTCTTTAAACAAATATGTTAACCATTATCTTGAGAGCTCAATGGGGCAAGCTTGCAAGGAAGGGTTGCGAATACCATATCGAAGTGATGAATTAGAAAAATGTCATTACTTGTCATTGTCAACGAATACTGGAAAACTAGTTGTTAATGAGTGTGAAAGTAAAAATACTTTATATAAAGAGCTCGATGATGCATGGGAAAAATATGGTTTAGATGACTATTTTGATTTTCATGGTGAAGTGTTAGTAACAAAAAACATTAAAGATCAGTTAGAAGGCAGACCTATAACTCCTGAGCGATTAAAACGAACAACAGAATGTTCTTTTACTTTAGAGGTTATTTTAAAAAGAATATATGCAATTATAAAAGAAGAATCTTATAAGGTCGAAAATGAATTCAGGAATGTTATTTATGCGGACCGAAGCTTGTTAAGTATGCCAGGAGAGAGTGAATTTAAAGATGATGGGTTATGCTTAAAAGATATTTTTAGCTACTACACAAATGGCTATGGTATTTCATCTTGCGTAGATGTTCCGATTAATAATAATTTAGATTATGGTCATGTTATTGAAGAGATAAAGCTTGGCTGCAATGCAAATAAAACCAATGCTCGAGCAATAGATGACATGCTTAAATACAAATGGAAAAGATTTCATACTCCAATTACATATTCATCAATTTTATTTCGATAATCACGTTATAAATAACAGAGTATGACGTAACATAACAATCTGTTTAAGAGTGATTCGCAACGCGTGGCATTTTTACTATGCGTTGCGTTTAATGTGTAAGGTGGTATGCGGGAGCTTCGGTATTGCGTTGCTCACACCTTAACAGGGCGTTAGTCGCCAGAAAAAGCTAGCAGTCAAAATCATGTTTCTACGCTCAAAACTTGGCTACTGGTTGTTTGATTCATAGTTCCATCTTCGACGGTCAAAGCTCTGTTTCATCGGCTCTAAATCAATGCATTGCTATTTTCCAAGCGGTTGTTTTGTTCTTTGTTGGTGATAGCGCGGGGCAATCGAAAATCTGTTTTTGGTTGCAAATCTGCTCGGTGAGTCTGTTGGTTTAAAAGCTTATTTACTTGCTGAAAGGGCGTTTTCTCTGGTGCTGTAAGTTCCACGTGGTTTCAGTGACTTTGTTGAAAGTCCGCACTGTGAGATTGGTTTTCCAAAAGCGTTTTTTGTGTTGTCAGTCCGTTTTCTACGGCGTTGTTTGTTCCAAGTGGTTTCATTGAGTAGTCGCTTTGAGACTACGCCTGATTTAAATGCATCAAAGCACATAAAGTTTGTTGTTTGCAAAGTTTGGTTCGGCTTAAAATTGTCGCTCGGTGCCTCGCGACTAACAAACTGCTTAAGAGGGATTCGCAACGCGTGGCATTTTTAGCATGCGGTGGGTTTGGTGATTAAGGCGGTGTGCGGTAGCTTTTGTAGTGCATTGCTCACCCCTTAGCAGGGCGTTATGCTTAATCAAGTAAAATCAGTTGGTTATGATTTTTTCTTTGTTCCCTCGGCTTTTCAGTTCGGTGTTTGTCGGCAAGTTGGCTTTTTTTGAGTGCTGTTTTTCGGACACTTATTCTTTGACGCTAGAAATTCAGAGAATTGCCTCATTCAATTCTTGGGCAAGTGCGAGGTTAGGGCGGTTGGCTCAATCAGAGATTTGATCTTAGGTTTTTTCGTTTTAGGTGCCAAATTTCAAAGTCTGATTTTCAAAATCATGAGTCATTTCAGTTTTTTGGTTTTTGGCTTTTGTTTGTGAATCAAAGTCGAGTTAATCTTGTTTCTAGTAAAACGTAAGCCATTGAAGCTTAAGCATAACAAGGCGTTTAAGCGGGATTCATGCCGCGTGGCATTTTTGGTTTGCAGTGAGTTCTGGTGGTGAAAATGGTCTGCAGAAACTTGGTTTGTGCGGCACTCACCCCTTAACGCAGCGTTATGCGTAAATGGAGGAAACATGGATAATCAGGGAAAGCTGTTCTTCTTCTGTGGCAAGATGGGAGCAGGTAAATCGACTAAATCTAAGGTTGTTGCTGCTGAAAATAGTGCAGTCCTAATTTCAGAAGATGATTGGTTGTCAGCTCATTATCCCTCACAAATTCAAACGTTTGACGATTACATTAAGTACTCAAACCTTATTAAGCCTTTCATTAAAAGCCATGTTCAAAACTTGTTGAATGTTGGGGTTAACGTTGTCATGGATTTCCCGGCCAATACCGTGAAGCAAAGAGCTTGGTTTGTATCACTGTGCCTAGAAGTAAACAGTGAACATGAGCTTTGGTATTTAGACTTAACCGATGAACAATGCTTGTCCCAAATCGCTAAACGTCGGGTTGAACAACCAGAACGGGCTATGTTTGACACAGAAGCAGTATTTCATCATGTAACTCAGTATTTTGAAGCACCAACAGCTAGTGAAAATCTCAGTTTGGTACGTGTGGCAGGATACGCATAACAAAGCGTTTAAGACGGATTCACAACGCTTGGCATTTTCAGTTTGATTCGGCTTAAGTGTTTACGGCACAATGGCTTAGGTCCGGTGCTCGCGTTGTTCACCACTTAACGCGGCGTTAGTTGCCAATGAGGAAAACGTAGCCAAAGTAAGAATTTAGGGTTACTGGTTCGTATGCTTATGGCTCGATTTTTATTTATCGAACTTTGGTTTTTTTGGTTTTCGAAAATCACGCTTTGATCGTTTTCGGTTTTTCTGTTTTAGACGCCGCTTTGTTTGTTGAAAATCAGCTCTGTGATATTGCATGTTCAAAAGAGCTTTTTGGTGTTGTTGGTCGTTTTCTGCGACGTTTTAAGTTCCAAGTGGTTTCAGTAACAGGCGTTTTGAAACTACGCCTGTCTTAAGTTTTTCAAAGCACATAAAAACAGTGTTGGCAAAGCGGTAATTAACTTCAAATCAAAGCGTTACGTTTGGCAACTAACAAAGCATTCAAGAGGGATTCACAACGCTTGGCAATTTTGGTTTGAATCGGCTTAAGTGTTTACGGCACAATGGTTTAGTTTGGGTGGAGGCGTTGTTCACCCCTTAATGCGGTGTTAGTTGCCATCGTAGAAGGTGGTATTTAGAAAACATATTCGCAGATAAATTGAGTAATAGGTGTATGACTAAATTTGGAGTTTTGTGTGACAAGTAAGTACTTCAACCCTCACAAAAGCTTTATTAGCCTTCCTGCCTTATGGGGTGTGGTTGTGGCTTTGTCATTGTTTTCACTGGTACTAGCTTCCATCATTGTCGCAAACTCTGAACTTGATGTTGACTTATCGTTTAACGGTTTCAATAATTTTTTTGACGGTGTTCCGAGTCCCCTTAGGAGTACTAGCTTTGATTATTCCTATCGTCGCATTGCTGGCGGCAAACCATCGATCAGAGCAAACTAAAGAACAAATTCGTGTGACCAACCAACAAAACAACTTTGCTAATTACTACAAGCATATAGAAGAATACGAAAAATATGCGATGACAATTGCAGATTACGAAGAGATATCTCGTAGAAATATTCGCAGAAATCATAAGCTTCTTTTCAGTCGTGCAATTGACGGAGATTATTCAGTTTCAACTGAGTTATTAGAGACCATTAAGTTGTTAGCGGCCGACATCGACGCTAAAGAAATGGCTAAATCTGAACTGCACGAGCGATATTTAGCTATTTCGAATGAGTTTCGCTTAGATGATACGGATGTAGAGTCATCTGAGTATGACATTGATAAAGTCTATGAAAACTTCCACAAGTTGGTATACAAGATAGACTACTTAATGTCTTTCTCGGATACATACTCTACTCCTGACGAACTATCTAGTCACCTAGTAAAAACAGATAGTGCTTAGGCAACTAACAATAAATTTAAGAGTGATTCACAACGCTTGGCGCTTTCACTTTAAGCCGGTTTAGTGTTTATGGCACAATGCTTTAGCTAAGGTGTCAGCGTTGTTCACACCTTAATTGGGCGTTATATTATCAAGGAGGATTAGGTGAATAAATATGGAAAATTAATAGAAAACATTATTTTAATAGGGATGCTCGCAGTTGGTCTCGGTTTGGTCGTTATTGAGCAGCTTGCCACTGAAAGTACGGATTACAAAGGATTAGTTCCCTATATAAGCGCAGTGTCTTCAACACTACTAACGAGCGGTTTATTGGGGTTGCTCTACAAAAAGTATGTCGATGGTCAACATTACGGTGAAATAAAAAGACTCCTTCGTATTCACGAATCAATTGAAGACTCTTCACTTATTAGATACATTCCTCGAGCAAGCAATTATAACTATAATGACCTCATCAACAACACAAAGAAACTCACTGTTGTACTTAATGATGGCAACCATTGGGTGACTTCAAATGGGGATGATTTGCTAGCAAGGTTTAGTCGAAAAAGTACGACGGAACTTTTTGTATTAAGTAGAGAAAGCCCATTTATAGACGCACTCGTGAACAAAGTTGACCACTATACTAAGGAGCAATACCTAAGCAAACTCGATACAGCTAAACACGAGTTAGTAAAGCTATATGAAGAGAGTTGTCAAAAAGGTGAGCTTAAAATATACGAGCTAAAAAACTATCCTACTCAGTCATACTACTTAACAGAAACGCTGATAGTAACTACTCCTTATCAAATCTGTTCGAAAAGGCTTAATATTCCTGCATACGAATATGATGCTACGAGAAAAAATAGTCACTTTGTAAAGTATGTCTATAAAGATGTAGCATACTTGCGTAAAGAGTCTGTTTTGTATTTTGATTCAGAGAAAAAATAATATAACAAAGCGTTTAAGAGTGATTCGTAACGCGTGGCATTTTTACTGTGCGTTAAGTTTAGTGGTTAAGGTGCAATGCAGAAGCTGTTGTATTGCGTTACTCACACCTTAACGCGGCGTTATAACTACAATTTAAGTATCGAGATGAATAAAGAAACGAAATTATTAAACATTTTATTGCTGTTGGCTTTATGTGTTTCGTTGTTTTTGGTTGGTGTATTCCTTGGCGGCAAAGGGGCTTACTCCTTTAACTTCAGGGATTTTGTCATGCCAACGATAGCAGTGTTCGCTGCTTTATTGGCTGCAACTATGGCTCATAGAACTCTGCAAAATGCCAAACGAGCAGAAGTCCTAAAAAATACACTTGATGCACTAAACCATGATTTATTTAAGGGTGATAGTAGAGTCAGGCTAGAAAATGCATGTATTAAATTAAGTACGAAAATTGATGAACACGGCAGTTTTAAAGCTCTAGTTAGGCTACGCCCAGCTGCGGATAAGTTCGTAGAACAATACAAAACTGAATGTCCAAAAGATTATGAGCAAATTATGGATGCCCTCAATTATATAAATCGTTTGTGCTTTGGTGCCGGTGCTGGGATTTATGACCAGAAACTAGTTAACGAATTTTTGGGTGAAGCACTATTCCAAACTTGGTGGGCAGGTATGATCATCATCAGGGAGAAAGAAATGCGTTATATAGAGCGTATTCATTCCAATCACAAACTCCATCCGGATTTTGGCTCTCCTTATAAGTATTTGTATAAATGGGTTCAGAGTGTAAAAAATAGTCAAAATATTGAGGGGCTGGACTATGTTTTTGCCAAACTTGATGAGGGCTTTGAACGTAGGGCAACCACAGAAAAGATCGCTCAGCGATATAGTAGTTATAACAAACAATTTAAGAGTGATTCGTAACGCTAGGCGGTTTTACTATGCATTGAATCATGTGTTTAAGGTGCAATACCGGATCTTCGGTGTTGCGTTACTCACACCTTAATTGGGCGTTAGGGCAATTGGAGAAACTATGAAAGAAAATAAGATGACAAGCGCGGTTAGATGCGGTCACTGTGATAATAAAGCTCCTATGATTATTGTTGCTGAACATAGTCAGGTAGAGACTATTGATATGGAGAACGCTCCATTCACTTGGGACGAAGGTGATTTTTATCAAGTCCTTGAATGCTTGGCATGTAAAAATGTAACTTTTCGACAAGGTTATTGGCACGAACACTTAAGTGAATTCAATGAAATTAATTATCAAACACTGTACCCCAAGTCACCAAGCGCCATTAATGGATTACCTGAAAATATCGAAAAGTCTTATTCTGCGGCGCAGAAGATTAAAAATATAGATTCGAATGCTTTTGCTGTTTTGTTAGGTAGGGTTCTAGATTTGATCTGCATGGATAAACATGCAGAAGGAGACACTTTATTTTCTAGGCTAAAAAATCTTGCTGATAGAGGTATCATGCCCCAGCAGCTAGCTGATATGGCTCACCAGTTAAGACAGCTAAGAAATATTGGTGCTCATGCTGATCTAACTGTAGCCGAAATACCTATATTAGAGGCACTGATAAAAGCTATATTGGAGTATGTCTATTCAGCGCCAAACTTAGTTCAACTTGTGCAAAGTAAAATTGAAGCAATGAAAGCCCAAAAGCCCTAACAAACAATTTAAGAGTGATTCGGCACGCGTGGCATTTTTACCATGCGTTGGCTTTAGTGGTAAAGGTGGTATGCGGCAACATCGGTACTGCGTGCCTCACACCTTAATTGGGCGTTATACCGCAATCAATCATCTAACCTTTTCATGGCTTTACGGTAAACATCGCTACGTTCGCGTTTTCCGACTGCTAAGACGGTTACAATGATGACATCGTCTTCAACTTTGTAGACGAGACGGTAGCCCGATTGACGCAACTTAATTTTATACATGTTGTCAGCTCCAGAAAGTTTTGAAGCCGGAACATGTGGGTTATCTAAGCGCTCGATTAGCTTTTTCTTAAATTGTTGTTGCAGAGTAGAGCCAAGCTTTTTCCACTCTTTGAGTGCGCTCTTTTTAAAGTCGAGTTTATAGGTCATCAATATTTACCGAAATGCTCTCTTCAGATTCACGCTCTTTAGCGATAGCTAGTAGTTCAAGATCTTCGAGCCTATCCATCATCATTTCGTACGCTTCGGCAGGTACGCAATAAAATGCTGGCTCATTTCGGTTTAATACAGCAACAGGTTCGCCGTAAGCACTAGTTGCAACTTTCATAGGGTTAGCTTTCAACTCAGTAATGCTTGCAGCAACATCGGCTAAAATTCTAGTGGTCATATAATCGGTCTCTTAAGTGGTCTTTATGTTGGTCATTTTAGACAAAACCAAACGGTATAACAAGTTGCTTAAGAGTGATTCGCAACGCGTGGCATTTTTACTATGCGTTAGTTTATGTGTTTAAGGTATTATGCGGAGGCTAAGGTATTGCGTTGCTCACACCTTAGCAAGGCGTTAGCCCTTTTTGAGGACATGATATGGAAATCGTGCAAGAAATTGACGTTTCAGAATTGCATCATAAGGCAATCGAAGCGTTAAGAAATCAAGCTTTCCCAGTTAGCCAAGTAAGTCGCTCTTACTTTAAGCAGTTACCTCATATGCGTGCTCTGCATTTTCAAGGTGAACAGTTGGTTGGCTATCTTGGACTGGACTATCGAGCCGTGAGCGTCGGTGGGGAAATACATAAGGTTCTGGGCGTAATTGACTTCTGTGTTGATGAACGTTATCGAGGGCAAGGTATTGGCTCTTTTATGTTGTCAGAAGTATCGGCATTTGCCGAAACTAAAGACGTTGATTTTATAATCCTCATATCTGAGTTAGATGATTTCTACTCTTCAAATGGCTTTAGCAAAGTCCAGTGCATGCAGTCTTGGTTAAGGCTTCACGAGCACACCAACTTTGGAGTTGCTGTAGAGTATGTTGATGAACTGTATGTGAAACCACTCAGAGATAAGCAGTGGGGTGTTGGACATTTTGATTGGCTAGGCTATATGTACTAGTCAACCACCGGGCTAACAAAGCATTTAAGAGTGATTCGCAACGCTTGGCGTTTTCGCTTCGCTCAAGTATAGCCAAGCGTCGCTCACACCTTAATGCGGCGTTAACCCTCATGGAGCACTGTATAAATACTCAACTAATCCCTTATTATTAAATGGGATATGATACATGTCAGTATGTTATTGATGAGTAAGCAAATGTCAGAAGCACAGAGAAAAGAAAACGAACTTTGCATCAAGATTGATTTTGAAAGAAACTCACGAAACCCTCAGCGAGTTTTCAACTCGATGAGCCATCTCATATCATCGGTTGAAGAATTTCACTCTTGCTTGCTTAGCTCTGTTTCTGCTGAAACCAGATCAAACTTTCTTCTGTCGGACATCAACGAAGGGTCAATCAAGTCTTGGCTATGCCCTGAAATTGAGGGCGATGTAACGGATGAACAAAAAGGACGTTTAACAAGCTTTCTGACGTATTGTACTGACCTAGTCATATCGTTTATCTCGGATAAGAATACAATTGAATCTTTAGAAGTACTGGCAAAACTTGAAGACGAAATTGCTACGGCGGCTGAAGAGTTTGATGTCGAGGAATTTCCCAATGTCTTTTCACTAGATCGCCATAGGCTATTAAAGGGGTATACGGAGCTTTCTCAATCAACATCTGATTTAAATAGTGTTGATCAGGTTTACTTAGACTCCCGAGGTAAAACTAAAAAAATAAATAAGAAGTTTCATTTAACCAAAGAAGACGTTGAAGCTATCTTAATTGAAAAGGTAGAAAAGAACACTACAACCGAAACTTTGGTTATAAAAAAAGCTGATTTTATAGGTAAATCGATGTGGGACTTTTTACGTAAAAAATCGACTATATCAGCCCGAATAGCACATCAAGAATGGCTGGATAAGTTTCATTCCCGACAAGAAATCGTCGCCCCAGGTGATGGATTGCTGTGTGACCTTGTTACTACGGCTTACTTTGATAAAAGTGATAACTTAATCGACACAAAGTACGAAGTTATATTTGTTCACAAGAAGGTTGACGTACTTAATGTACAGCAAGAGTTAAAATATGACAGCTAGTAAGTCCAATCAAAATGCGTGGTTAATTCTGCTTTCAGAGTACCTGTTTATTTTCTTACCGTTTTTAGTAATCGGTATTATTAAAATATATAAGTCTGACTTTGCTACATTCTTTCAAGCTGCGGATTGGAGTTTTGCAGCATCAATTTTATTTGGTCAGGTCATTGTAAAGCTTGTTTCTGGCTCTGTTATTCATAAACATGCTCAGTGGCAAAGAGTAGTTGTATTACTATCTTTTATCCTAGTGCTAGGGTTGGTACCTAGCTTGATTGTTTTAGCGCTAATATTGATTGACGGTGGTGTTTCAGAGTTTTTAGTTAATATGCAACTTAGCTTATTTTGTTTAGCCTCACTGGTGTTTTTTCTAGTTGGTAGCGCTGCACATACAATGATAGATGAGGGTTAACAAACAATTTAAGAGGGATTCCCCACGCTTGGCATTTTTGGTTTGGGTTAAGTTTAGTGTTTACGGCGTCCAATTTGAGTGTCGTGGTCGCGTGGCTCACCCCTTAATTGGGCGTTATGTGAATAGGAGATTCCAATGGAGAAGGTAGTCAAAGATCGGTTCGATGAGTATCCGGAAAATGCTCGTGTTAGGTTAGAAGAGCTGCGAAATTTAGTCTTCCAAGTCGTATCTGAGTTGGAACTGGGTGAAGTCGATGAAACTCTAAAATGGGGTGAGCCAAGCTACAGTGTAAAAACGGGCAGTCCGTTAAGAATGGACTGGAAGCTTAAGTCTCCCAATAATTATTACCTATTCTTTAATTGCCAAACTAAGCTAGTCGATACATTTCGGGAGTTGTATGGTGACGAGTTGGTGTTTCAGGGAAACAGAGCAATAGTTCTGTCCTTATCTAAACCGCTACCAGAAACGGTCATCAAGTCCTGTCTAGAGTTAGCTTTAACCTATCATCAGCGTAAAAATCTGCCTCTTTTGGGTGTGTGAAAAATTCACATAACAAACAATTTAAGAGGGATTCCCAACGCTTGGCATTTTTGGTTCTACTTCAAATTAAGTGTTTATGGCACAATGCTTTAGGTTTGGGTGGTAGCGTTGCTCACCCCTTAATTGGGCGTTATGCCTTTTGGGAGAAAATATGCAGTTTTACAAAGCAGATGAATATCAGGCATCTTGCGAAAACCTGTATCATAAGTACGAACTTGAGATAGCTGCTTTACTTCCAGATGCATCTATTGAGCATATTGGAGCTTCCTCTATCCCTAATGCTGTATCTAAAGGTGACCTAGACATACTTGTTGGTGTTAACGGCAAGGAACTAGAAAATGCAGTAAAGTTACTTTCTACTCTAGGTTTCAACGAAAAATCCGATACGTTAAGAACTCCGGAGCTTTGCATGCTGGAAAATAGCTCAGGTGAGGATGTCGCTTTTCAAGTTGTAGCTAATGGTTCGGAATTTGACTTTTTTGTGGGGTTTAGAGACAAACTCCGTAAAAATCCTGAGTTAGTTCAACGATACAATAAGCTGAAAATGTCTTGTACAGGTTGGTCTCACGAAGAGTATCGTCGGAAAAAATCAGCTTTTATTGAGCGCGTGTTAGGGCAGGCATAACAAACTGTTCAAGAGGGATTCGCAACGCGTGGCATTTTCACTATGCGTTGGTTTTTGTGTTTAAGGTGGTATGCGGCGGCTTTGGTATTGCGTTGCTCACCCCTTAACAGGGCGTTATATACCTAGGGAGAATAAAGGTGAAAAATAAAATAAAGTTAGTTTACTCATTGTTATTGCTAGTAGTTCTTACAGGCTGTGCATCTACGTTGAAACCGCAAGATCTTAAGGAAGTTGAAACCGTCGGGGTAGTTAACGAGTTTCCTGAATATCCTAACTTTGTAACGACTGGTACAACGATATTTAACAACGATTATGATGCAGTTAAAGATAGTTCTTTCTCTGATTTACTTGTTAAAACGGTCAAAGACTATGTCGAGGCAAAAGGGATGGCGGTTAAGCTTATCTCGGAGTCAGAAATCGGTGATGTTGATATGGCTATAAAGCTTGTACCTAGAGATATTTATGGTGTATCGAATACTTTCGGCTATGGTGTCCATCAACAATCAATCTTTGGTAAACGAATGGGTGCAATAACATATGTATCGTTAAATGTTGTTCCATATATTGATGGCGACAGCAAATGCAGTACGTGTTACTTAAAAGGGGTTAAGGTTCTCGACATCGAAGAGCTTCCCGCGCAGTTCTCACTTTTATCTCAAGATGAACAAGCGCATGTAAAAGATAGTCTTGATAACAATATCCAAGAAACACTGACTAAAATTCTAATCGATAGCGGTATATAACAAACTGTTTAAGAGTGATTCGCAACGCGTGGCATTTTTACTATGCGTTGCGTTTAGTGTTTAAGGTGGTATGCGGGAGCTTTGGTATTGCGTTGCTCACACCTTAACAGGGCGTTATATTTACAAATATTCAGGCGAATCCACAAATTTTGAAAAAGGGCAGAGAGCACTATTTTATAGTATGATTATTTGTAACAACCACTTATAATTCAATGGTTAGGGATAAATGCTCATTTATGTAAATCAGTTCCGATTGATGGGAACAAATAGTAGCCAGACCGCTTTTCGCACTGTCGCTGGTTGGTTGAAAAGTGTAACAAAACGCCATTTCTCGGTGTCAGATCTAAAAAGCGGCGATGAGTTCTCAATAGACCGAATGAAGGTTCGCACCTATGCTTCGACTGACCTGAGTCCTTTCATGTTTTCCATCCTATTTACTCATCCTGACCGAGAAACTAAAGGTCGCCAATGGATTACTGAAATTGGAATTCGTGAAGAAGATGATAGTACAACAGTTTCAATTCTCTTAGAAACAAGTGACATCAGTACATTAGTTACCGAGATACCGTCAACAACAAAGCCTAGGTTGGTAAACTTTTTGCAAAAAAATGGAGAACTCCACCACGAAACCGTAGGATTAAAGTTGTTGAAGTTTTCAAATGCTCAAGAATCCTTAAAAGGGTTGAGTTTTGAAATTGAGCGGAAAGAACGAAAGTACCCACTGGTTTTAGTCAGTAATACGAAAGCAACTCACAAACCAGTAATTAGCCCAACGAAGTTGCAAGAGCAACTATTAGGTTTGGCTCAAGTAGTATGTTCTGAAGAAGAGATAAATAGTTGGGAAATGGAAGATATGCTTGGGCGCAAGTACTCGGCATGGGACGGAGCCATTAATATAATCTATCCTCCATTTGGAGGAGGCGAATGCCACACAAAGCTGTTTTCTCAAGCTAATTTAAACGAGGTAATGGAATCCGGTAGTCATGTACTTCAATACATTCTTTCCCATATAACGCATACTACAAATGGCTTTAACAAGAAAAAGCACTTCAGCCCCAGCGCGATTCGGGCAAAACGTCAACGAGATCAACGAACACTGCTAAAGCAAAGGTTCGAAGAACTTGCTGAAGATAAAGATTATCAAGAGCTTGCGGAGCAAGCATTCGCTCAGCTCGAAGAGCAAGAAAGCTTAATCGAACAATTGAAGCAGAAGCATGAATCAGACATCGATGAGCAGTTAATCGCTCATATTGAAACTCAAGATAAACTAGACAAACTTAATGCTGATTTCCAAGTATTAGATATTCGTTTTAGAGAGCTATTAGGTAACTCTGCTAAAGATGGTGAACCGATCTTAGTCCATGGTAAAGAGTCTGAATTTTACAGTGGTGAAACAACTGACCTTGTAATAGAGATTATTAAAAATCAATTTGATAGCGCTAAGCCAAATTCCCGTAGGCACAAGTTGCTGCAAGATATACTTAAGCATAACGAAAAAGATGGGATGCGAGATAACATATATCAAGCGATTAAATCTATGTTTAGTAGTTACAATGGTATTACTTCCAAAATTAAAACTGAACTGAAATTACTTAATATGGAAGTAATTGAAACAGGAACACACAACCACATTAAGTTTATTGGCGATGAAAGGTATCAAGTAGCATTTGCGAAAACCCCAAGTGATGCAAAGCGAGTAGGAAACAATATCGTACGAGATATTAAAGCGGAGCTACTGTAAATATAACAAAGCATTTAAGAGTGATTCGCAACGCTTGGCAATTTCGCTTCGCTCAAGTATAGCCAAGCGTCGCTCACACCTTAATGC
>NZ_JBICJM010000022.1:0-408 GCF_043103065.1 Vibrio sp. YQ_11
CTTTCACATCTGACTTAACAAACCACCTGCATGCGCTTTACGCCCAGTAATTCCGATTAACGCTCGCACCCTCCGTATTACCGCGGCTGCTGGCACGGAGTTAGCCGGTGCTTCTTCTGTCGCTAACGTCAAATAATGCAGCTATTAACTACACTACCTTCCTCACGACTGAAAGTGCTTTACAACCCGAAGGCCTTCTTCACACACGCGGCATGGCTGCATCAGGCTTGCGCCCATTGTGCAATATTCCCCACTGCTGCCTCCCGTAGGAGTCTGGACCGTGTCTCAGTTCCAGTGTGGCTGATCATCCTCTCAGACCAGCTAGGGATCGTCGCCTTGGTGAGCCCTTACCTCACCAACTAGCTAATCCCACCTAGGCATATCCTGACGCGAGAGGCCCGAAGGTCC
>NZ_JBICJM010000023.1:0-1937 GCF_043103065.1 Vibrio sp. YQ_11
GACCCACTAACGCCGATTTAAAATTGACCCACCTGAGTCAAACTATCCGTTCGTAACATGGACAAAGCGGCGGATTATGATCAATCAGGAGCAACTAGTGGAAATACACGTTTTACATCAGCAAGGGCGAAGCATCCGCCGCATCGCAAAGGATATGGGTATATCAAGGAATACCGTTCGCACTTATCTTCGAAATAAAGACAAAGCGCCTGTGTATCCCGAGCGTATATCCCGACCAACCAAGCTACACCCTTACCATGACTACTTGCGTACTCGGATTGAAGCCGCAAAGCCTTATTGGATACCCGCAACCGTCTTACTGCGTGAGTTGAAATCTCTCGGTTACGAGGGCGGTATAACGATGCTCAAAGAGCACATCAAACAGTACAAACCTAGTGCGCCAGTCGATCCTGTGGTTCGATTCGAGACATTGCCAGGTGAGCAGATGCAAGTCGACTTCACGACCATCACGCATTACGGTGTACGTGTTAAAGCCTTCGTGGCAACGCTGGGTTATAGCAGAGCGACGTTCGTTCGCTTTAGTGAACGAGAGCGCCAAGAAGACTGGATAGAAGGTCTTGAAGAAGCATTTGAATACTTCGGTGGCGTCCCCAAAGAAGTGCTGTTCGATAATGCGAAAGCCATCATGATAGAGCGAGATGCATATGGTGAAGGTGAGCACCGCTGGAACCCTGCGTTGCTCACCGCTGCCAAGAGATACAACTTTAAACCAAGAGCCTGTCGTCCATATCGCGCAAAGACTAAGGGAAAAGTGGAGCGATTTAACTCTTACTTGAAGAATAGCTTCGTCACTCCGCTTGCGGCGACACTCAAGCAGCATGGACTTAAAATCACCGCCGATGTTCTTAATGGACATATCGGAGCATGGCTAGAAACCGTCGCTCACCAACGAACTCATGGTACGACAGGTACAAAGCCTCAGGTTCTCTTAGATGAAGAGCGCTTTACACTTCAGTCGCTACCATCACCGACACGCCCAGACACACCACTAACAATCAGCGATAGTGTGATGCCCCTTGAGAGCTTCCAGCACCCACTCTCAACCTATGACGCGCTGTTGGAGGTGCGAGTATGAACCTTCAAATGAATCGCATTGAAGCTGCCTGTGCTGCGCTGAAGTTACAAGCAATCGGTCAGGAATGGCCGAGACTGGCAGAAGTCGCCAACAGCCGCGAACTGAGCCTAGCCGATTACTTAGAGTCACTTCTGAACGCAGAGTTGGAAGTGAGAGCAGAGCGCACAAGAGCCACACTAACTAAATTCGCCAGCTTCCCAATGGAAAAAACGTTCGATGATTATGACTTCAAGTTCGCAACGGGTGCCCCGAGAAAACAGCTCAAGGAACTAACAGGGCTGGCGTTCATAGAGCGAAAGGAAAACGTGGTGTTACTCGGGCCAAGTGGCGTCGGTAAGAGTCATCTTGCAGTGAGTCTTGGTCAACTCGCTGTCCAAAAAGGATTAAAAACGCGCTTCATCACGGCAGCAGACTTGATGCTTCAACTCTCTACTGCGAAAGCTCAGGGTAAACTAGAAAGTTACTTGAGGCGCAGTGTGCTTGCCCCCAAACTCCTTATCGTTGATGAAATCGGGTATCTACCGTTCGGTAGAGAAGAAGCCAACTTGTTCTTCAACGTCATCGCCAAACGTTATGAACAAGGCAGTATTATCGTGACCAGTAACTTGCCGTTCTCGCAATGGTCAAATGCGTTCGCCGACGATACAACACTAACGGCAGCACTACTCGATAGACTTCTTCATCACTCACACATCGTACAGATCAGCGGTGAAAGCTATCGATTAAAAGGAAAGAAGGCGGCTGGAACCATACCAGCGGTTCTAGAAAGTCTATCTGAAGGTAAAGGTTAATTACGTGGGTGGGTCAATTTTACTTCGGCGATAACGTCGATAAGTGGGTC
>NZ_JBICJM010000025.1:0-449 GCF_043103065.1 Vibrio sp. YQ_11
GATCAGCCATTCCTAATGCCTATCGAAGACGTATTCTCAATCCAAGGTCGTGGTACAGTAGTAACTGGCCGTATCGAGCGTGGTATCCTAACAGTTGGTGACGAAGTTGCTATCGTAGGTATCAAGGATACAACTACTACAACATGTACTGGTGTAGAGATGTTCCGTAAGCTTCTAGACGAAGGCCGTGCAGGTGAGAACGTTGGTGCACTTCTACGTGGTACTAAGCGTGACGAAGTTGAACGTGGTCAAGTACTAGCTAAGCCTGGTTCAATCACTCCACACACTAAGTTCGAATCAGAAGTATACGTACTATCTAAAGAAGAAGGCGGTCGTCACACTCCTTTCTTCAAAGGTTACCGTCCACAGTTCTACTTCCGTACAACTGACGTAACTGGCGATATCTCTCTACCAGAAGGCGTAGAAATGGTAATGCCAGGCGACAACAT